>CAMLEX010000578.1 GCA_946479055.1 uncultured Bacteroidota bacterium
GGAGCAGATCATGGCACAGACAGGGCAGAATGGTTTCCACTTTGTAGATGAAGCTGCACCACCTGCGCTGATGCGTGCTTTGGCTCTGGAGATCATCAAACGCAAGCTCACTGTTACCTGGTGGACCAATATCCGTTTCGAAAAAAGCTTCACGCGCGATCTGTGTCGTTTGCTGAAAGCATCGGGTTGCATAGCAGTATCGGGTGGGTTAGAGGTGGCTTCCGATCGTTTGCTGCAACTCATACAAAAAGGCATCACCGTAGCACAGGTAGCACGTGTCAATAAACACTTCACTGAAGCAGGCATCATGGTACATGCCTATCTCATGTATGGTTTTCCTACACAAACCGCACAGGAAACCATTGATTCATTGGAAATGGTAAGGCAGATGTTCAAACTGGGAATATTGCAATCCGCTTTCTGGCACTTGTTTACCATGACAGCACACAGCCCTGTTGGATTGAATCCTGAAAAATACAGTGTACAAAAAGTAACAGAAGCAATGGGTAGTTTCGCCAATAATGATATAGAACATATTGATCCTACCGGCGCCGATCATGAAACATTCGGCTATGGTCTTGCCAAATCATTGCTTAATTATATGCATGGTACTCATCTCGATGATCCGTTGCAAAAATGGTTTGACTTTAAAGTACCAAAGACAAGCGTTGATCCGGCTTATATCGCTAATGCATTAAATGACCTGGAAATTTCTTCCACAAAGCCTACAGTAAAAATTGTATGGCTCGGTAAAAACACAGGCACTGAATATTTTACCCAATCTAAAAAAGGAAATAGCAGGGAGATGATCAGCCTGTCATTTACAACTAAAAAAGAAACACAGCAGGTAAAAGTAAATAAAGAGCAGGGAGATTGGCTGGCGGGCATCTTACCCAAATTATCTGTCGCCAATTTAAAAACATATACCCTGCAGGAAGTAAAAGAAAACTATGAAGCTGCGGGGCTTGAAGACTTTGAACTATTCTGGGATAATAAACCGGTAAGTAACTTGTATAAGTTTGGATTATTACGATTGTGATAAAGTTCATTCAGCAAACAGTAATTACATTTCTTTTTCATTTCTTTTCTCATCGGCCAGTTTATTTTCTATTCTTTTATCGGGAATAAACCATATAGCTGCGACAAGTGCATACGTTGCAAAACCAAGCCATGGCTTTATAAAACTAAGACCAATCCCTACTGCATAAAAGGTAACGGATAATATCCCTTTCCAGTCCCTGCCAAAAGCTTCCGCCAATGTTGAATTTTTTCCATGCAAGCCGATCAATGAATGAGCCAGTATATAATAAGCCACTCCGGCCATCAATAGTACGATGCCGTAGAGGACAACAGGCAAAGTTGTAAAATAATTTTCTCCCATCCAGCCGGTGACAAAAGGAACCAACGATAGCCAGAAAAGCAAGTGAATATTTGCCCATAGCGTTCTTCCATTTACCTGTTTGGCGGCATGTAGCATGTGATGATGGTTGTTCCAGTAAATACCAATATAAATGAAGCTGAGGATATAACTTATAAAAACAGGAACAAGCGGTTTTAGTGATGCTAACGAGTCTCCATGCGGAACTTTCATTTCAAGCACCATAATAGTGATAATGATGGCAAGTACTCCGTCACTAAATGCTTCCAGTCTTCCTTTTCCCATAAACTATTACTTTGAATTGATTTGTAATATAAATTAAATTAGCGAAGTGATTATTTTGAGTGTACCAGTATTTCAATCATCTTTACGCGGGTAAAAATAAATGACATGTTCACTATCGAAAACGAATACCTGAAAATAGAAATTCATCCAAAAGGAGCGGAGCTGCAAAGCATATACAACAAAAAGCGTTCTTTGGAATATATGTGGAGTGGCGATCCCGCTTTCTGGGGCAAGAAATCTCCGGTGCTATTCCCGATTGTGGGTTCTCTAAAAAACGATACCTATTATTTTGAAAACAAAGCTTACGAGTTAAGCCGTCATGGTTTTGCCAGAGATATGGACTTTACCGTTACTGATCAAACGGCTTCTTCAATAACATTTACACTAACCCGCAATGATGCAACGTGTGAAAAATATCCTTTCCAGTTTCGTTTTGATGTCATTTACAGTATAAAAAATTATCAGCTGCAGGTAACATACCGGGTGGTTAACAAAGGCGAGGTCAATCAAAAACTATATTTCTCCGTTGGGGGCCATCCTGCTTTTAAATTACCGCTTTTGCCTGGTACCGCTTACACGGATTATTATCTTGAATTTAATAAAGTGGAAAATGCAGGCCGCTGGCTTATCTCCAAAGAGGGATTGATAGAAGCCGGTAGCACCGCTTTGCTGAATAATACGCAAAGGCTTCCGCTGGCCAAAGAATTATTTTATAAGGATGCTATTGTTTTAAAACAATTACGATCTGATAAAGTAAAACTGGTATCCAATTCAGCCGGTGAATTATTTGAATTTGATTTTACAGGTTTTCCTTACTTAGGTATATGGGCTGCCAAAGATGCCGATTTTGTATGCATAGAGCCATGGTGTGGTATTGCTGACAGCGTAACCACCAACCAGCAGCTTACCGAAAAAGAAGGGATCAATGTACTGGATTCAACTGATCAGTTTGAAAGAGGTTGGAAAGTGACTGTTTATTAATTAATAGTTGTTTATTTTTTTTAACATTATTAATCATCCCGTCTGGATCATTAAACCCACAATATAAACCAGGTCTTTGCGATCATTCTTTTTTTTACAATTGAAAAATGGAATAAAAAACCAACTTGTTTTCTTAGCTTCGGCGTTAATTGTCTATAATACAAATAATGCCATTGAAAATGTTCAACTCTGCAGTAGCTTATTATTTTACCACCCTGGTATTTGCATGCCTTTTAGCATCCTGTAATAATGCAATTGATAAAGAAAAAGCTGAAAATAAAACCGATAGTCTTTCCGAAGCTCAAAAGCACCTTCCCGAAAATGCATTGAAGAGTCTCACTATTGCGGAGGGTTTGGAAGTGACAGCAATCGCTACTGAGCCCATGTTGCAAAATCCTACTAATATTGATGTGGATGAACGTGGCCGTGTTTGGGTTTGCGAAGCATATAATTACCGGCCCGGAATAAATGGCAATCCCACCAATGCTTTAGGCGACCGCATCCTGATTTTGGAAGACAAGGATGGCGATAGCAAAGCGGATACCGCAAAAGTTTTTTACCAGGGACCGGAACTCAATGCGCCGCTTGGTATTTGTGTATTGGGTAATAAAGCCATCGTTTCACAAAGTCCTTATGTTTGGATCTTCTATGATGATAATGGCGATGACAAAGCAGATCGTAAAGAAATACTCTTCCAGGGTATCGGCGGCGAACAGCACGATCATGGAATACATGCTTTTACATTTGGCCCTGATGGCAAACTGTATTTCAATTTTGGCAATGAAGGCAAACAGTTATTAGATAAAAACGGCAAGCCGGTTCGTGATCAGGATGGTGATATTATCAATAACAAAAAATACAAACAGGGAATGGTGTTCCGCTGCAACCCGGATGGCACCAATGTTGAATGTCTCGGACAAAATTTCCGTAACCCTTATGAAGTAGCCGTTGACAGCTATGGTACATTATGGCAAAGTGATAATGATGATGATGGCAATCGCGGCACCCGGATAAATTATGTAATGCCGTATGGCAACTATGGCTACACGGATGAAATGACCGGTGCAGGGTGGCGGGCAAACAGAACAAACATTGAAGACTCCATACCCTTGCAGCATTGGTACCTGAATGATCCTGGTACCGTCCCCAATCTTCTGCAAACCTTTGCAGGTTCACCGACGGGTATTATTGTTTACGAAGGTTCATTACTTCCGAAGGTATTTCAAGGTGAAATCATTCATTGCGATCCGGGACCC
>CAMLEX010000579.1 GCA_946479055.1 uncultured Bacteroidota bacterium
AACCTTAGAATCGTAGGTGACCTCTAAATGGATAGTTTCCTGCTTCGATGTCGTCCTTAAAGTCCAATCGTCCGGTAACGCCCTCAAAAACACCTGTGCCGCTACCCTCAACAATAGGGTGTTGACAACGTCCAAGGATTTCTGCTCCTAAAGCGGCGCCGTTTTCGGCGCAACCCTCATACTTCGCCTCAAATCTGTAAGTTGTCCAAAACGTACCGGATTGTCCGTTGTACGTACCAACAAACAATTCTCTCCCCTCCTCCCGATAAGTGCCGCTCGGCGAGCATTCGAATTCGTCGATGAAAAAAAAGTGACAACCTTCAAGATCCCCGGTCAATGTAAGGGCATAAGCGGCGCCCTGACCTGCCGAATTACATTCATCAGTTGCGTCAAAAAAACCGACTCCCGATATCTGCGTTGCTCCCCGGGCGGCCTTCATTAAAACAGATTCCTGTTCGCTTAGTGTCGACTGCTCGGACACAGACTTGTCTTTGCTGCAGCCGAGGATGATAAGACCTAAGCAAAAGATCAGACGAACAAAAGTTTTGTTATTCATAATAAACCTCCAGTTTTTTGGTGAATTAATAAAAGACTGTATTAAACCAAAAATGTGTTCACAGAAGGTGAAGATAATTGCCGGAATTTCTTAGGGTAATCGAAGGATATTGTTCATCAACAACCTGAATGTTTTTAGAACCTTCAGGATTTAATTTTTCACTTTTTCCAAACTACCCCAGTCATCGTTTCTTCACTAATGGCGCCGGGGGGAACGTCAGGAGGAAACATCATTACAAGGGAGCCGTTGCCCTGCAGATTCTTATAACGACCAGTTCCGCCAGTAACTTTCCAAACTCCTAACATCTTGGGGGGCTTTTCGCAATCCAACCCCAGGGTGAAGGTTCCTTCCGGTGCTGTCATCGTATAGTCGCAATGAATTGAATCTGTACCTGCAGGTACTACGATCATTAAAGCAGTCCCGGATGTCTTAAAAGCTCCGGTTGCAGTAAAAGTCCCCGTAAGAGTTCCCGGCTTTGGACTGGCTAAATTTGTTCCTTTGATGGTAATAGGAGCAAAATGGTCATTTTTCCTACACCCCATAAGTGTGATAAATGAAACTCCAAAAAGAAGCAGCATTAATTTTAATTGCATTTTCATAATTGTTAATTTAAATTGTTATGAAAAAAATCGTTACAGTTACACGTTGTATTTTGCCCAAACATAAGTAATGGCATTTGCATAATGGATAATAGACTGACCTCTGAAAGCGGAGTCAGGTCGGTATAATAAACTTTACCTCGGCTGCGAATAAAAGTAAAGGCCATAAGATTTTGATTTAATGGTTAATAATAATTCTATTCAAACCATTTTCAAAAGAGGGAGCGTTTTATGATTGCACAATCGGTACAGTAGTATCAATGAATTTACATGGGCATGGATACACAAGGTGTTTTGAAATAAAGGCACGGGCAGATATTTCCGCTATAAGAGCGGTTCTAAATCCTTTTCTATTTGTATTAATTTTTAAGTTATTTACAAATAGTATCCAGTGCTATAAAACAACTGTTTGGTAATAGGGCTAATAATTGATGAAGATTTTATCAAAGCCAGGACAAAAGAAAAGGCCCATTTTAAAAGAAATCCATAGTGGAAAGATTAGGAAATAACTGTTGTATGCGGATTCAGGACAATGAAGGTAGATAATCAGGTTTACAAAAAAAAATATAAACCTCCGAAACAGTGAACCCTCCCTCCTGGATTCAGGGCTATGGCAATTTGCAACCATTACCACGTATCCCGGTATTGACGCGGATGCCTATACATTAACCTGATGAAAAATATTTCCTTCGATATATGGCTGGCATCACATGCTGGCCAGTTTAACCTGCCTTAGTAAAAAAGGTTTAAAACAAGCTTATCTGAATATTTCATCCGGCACCCCCTTGTTGATAATGTATCCTGAATAGCTAATCTCCACCTTTCCTTTTCTGTCTGGTGTCTTATCGGCAGCGGGTTGTTTTGTATTGCCATTATCATAATCAAACGTAACACCCTTCGGCAATTTATAATCTTTGATATTAAAAGAAAAGACAATCCTGTCAGGCAAACCATAGGCGACATAACTTCCATAACTCATCTCCAGTTCATAAGTACCATTGTCTTTGGTAGTGTTCTTCGCCTTCCGTATTACTAATGCAGCTTCATCTATATACAGGGTGGATAAAACGATTTCATTATTTTCATCAGTTGGTAACAACTTGAGGATCCTGAAACCGGTTACAGCTTCTTTGCCGGCATCAATCACATCGAAACGACCAACTTCTGCCAGGAATTTATTGAGGCTGATATTTACCGATCCTTTGGGGATTAATGAAATACCTTTTTCGTTAACGATCTTCAACTTGTCCGGTTTTTTATAATAAATTTTTACAATCGCTACCGGGGCTTTGATAAAAACAACATTGGTCTTTAGTTTTCCCTTCGCTTCATAGTCTTTCACTATCTCCAGTTTAGCTTTTACTTTATTAAGCAACTCTTCTGCCGATTGGGCCAAAGCCGTGCTAATAAAAGCAAAAGCCATCATGGATAATAAAAACTTCTTCATACTTAGAAGTTATTTTGAGTTATATATTTTTGCTACCAGCTACATATTTTCATGGCATCGCCTGTTGTGTCACTCTCTTGTACGTCCTGTTTTTCATGGCATCAGTTTACAGTCATAATCAATTTTATGCAATTAATTCAAACAGTTTCTCAGCTTAAAATATCTTTCTTCCTGAAATAATAAATGGCGACTGCCAAAAAGCAAGCAGTATAACCCAGCAGGATAGCGGCGCTTTTTATGATAGCGGCAATACTTTCAATAGAACCATCAATCGTTACCCCATCCTGCCCTTTTACATAAAAAAAACCCTTCCAGCCCAGCATGTGGGTTGTAAAAAGCCAGGGCTTTATGGTCTCATCATAAAAGGGTATCTGCATTTGTGTAAGAATGGTAAATACAATAATGACACAAACCGTTGCAACAATAGGGCCAACAGAATTATCAGCAAAAACAGAAAACATAAATGCAAGCGCTGCCACGCAAATGAGACCGATGGCGGCAAACGCAAATGCTGCCAGGTATCGCCAAAGAATATCATGCTCTGAAATAATATTAGACTCAAACGCACGGGCTACCACCAGGCTATTTGTTTTAAATAAAAAGAGACTTAACAACAAAGAAAGAATCGCCACCCAAATCAATAAAAGCAATGTATAAATGGCGGAAGCAATAAATTTTATGATCAGCAACCGGGTTCGGCTCAATGGCTTTGAAACTAATAAGCGTAGTGTACCCATATTTGCTTCTCCCGCCACTGCGTCGCCGGCCACCAACGCTACCAGTATCGGCACATGTATCAGCAACAGGTTAAGTATAATAAAACAAACAAGATAACCATTGAGTATTTGAGAAGCCGGTACTTCAAATGTTTCCTTTAACCCGCCCATCATTATGTCTGTATATTCTTCGCCGCCGAATTTGAACCCGATCTGTATCAATAAAATGATCAGGGTAATCACGGCAAAAGCGATAAAGGTCCGCGGCTTGTGAAAAATTTTAAATAGTTCTAACCATATAAGTTTGATCATACTTGCTGTGCTGTAATGGAAAGAAAATAATCCTCCAGTGAATGTTTGTTCCTGATGGAATAAACCGGTGTTTCCATGCTGCCAATGGCCCGGATAAGCATTGGTATATCTTCTCTTCTGATGTGTACTAAAATTTTACTTCCATTAACAGGAGTGATTCCGTTTACCCACTTTGTATTTTTTAATTGACTTGTCAGCTCCTCCACCGAACTGGTTTCTATTTCTACGATGGATGATCCGGGATTCAGCATTTCAT
>CAMLEX010000580.1 GCA_946479055.1 uncultured Bacteroidota bacterium
TCAAAATGTTCGGTCTGATCCAAGTATTCTTCTCTTTTATTTCCACTCTTTCGCTCTTTTTTGTTCACGCAGGGGATCAAACTGTACAGTAGGATCTTTCTCTTCCGGGGCATTGACAAAGTGACTGAAACGTCTGCGGATCTCCGGATGCTCTATCGCTGCTTTCCATTCACATTCGTAACTATCCACCAACATCTGCATTTCGTTTTCCCATTGTTCTGCCATGCCCAAACTATCATTGATCACTACATTGCGCAGGTAGTTAATACCGCCCTCCATTTTATTGAGCCAGGTTGCGGTTCTTGTCAATGGGTCCGCAGTTTTTATATAAAACATGAGAAACCGATCTATGTATTGGATACAAGTTTCATCATCAAGGTCTGTCGCTAATAATAAAGCATGTTGAGGTTTACTACCACCATTGCCACATACATAAAGATTCCATCCTTTTTCTGTAGCGATTATTCCGAAATCTTTGCTTTGTGCTTCGGCACATTCACGGATACAACCGGATACAGCAGATTTAATTTTGTGTGGTGCTCTTATTCCGCGATAACGTTCTTCGATTCTGATAGCATAACTCACACTATCATGCAATCCAAAGCGACACCAGGTACTTCCAACACAACTCTTCACAGTTCTCAATGCTTTGCCATACGCATGACCACTTTCAAAACCGGCGCCAATCAATTGAGCCCATATTTCTGGAAGATCATTTAAATGTGCGCCAAACATATCAATACGCTGGCCACCTGTTATCTTGGTATAGAGATTATATTGCTTGGCTATCTGGCCTATCACTATTAATTTATCAGGAGTGATCTCACCACCGGGAATCCGTGGCACGACAGAGTAGGTTCCTCCTTTTTGTATGTTGGCCAAAAAACGGTCGTTACTATCCTGTGCTGTAGCATTTCCTTTTTTCAGGATCATTTCGTTCCACAAACTGGCAAGAATAGAGGATACAGCAGGTTTGCATATTTCACATCCATGACCGCTTCCCAATTTATCCAATACTTCATCATATGATCTCAGGTCATGAATTTTTACGAGGTCAAACAACTCTTGCCGGCTATGATTGAAATGTTCGCAAAGAACGTTTTTAACATATTTGCCCTGCGCCTTCATGCTGTGCAGCATCAGATCTTTCACCATCGGTACACAACCGCCGCAACCTGTACCTGCTTTAGTACATTTTTTTATCGCATCAACCGTATCACAATTATTTTCATTTACCGCACTGCAAATAGCAGCTTTAGTGACGCTTTCACAACTACAGATCAACGCATCATCAGGTAAGCTTAATACTCCTGCTCCGCTATCTGCTTCCGCTCCACCTCTTGCACCCAGTATCAGGTCTTCAGGATTGGGTGGTAATACAACTTTATTTTTGCAGGTCTGCAAAAGCATATTGTATTGTTCAGCATCGCCTACTAAAATACCTCCCAGCAATTGTTTTCCATCTGCACTTACATTGATTCTTTTGTAAATACCTTTCATGGCATCTTCCAAAACGATCGCTTTTACATCATCTCCACTCGTAAACGGATCACCAAAACTGGCCACATCAACGCCAATCAGTTTTAACTTGGTGCTCATATCGAAACCACTAAAGGATTTCCCCCCACCAGTTAATTTGTCAACTACAACATCCGCCATTTCATAACCCGGAGCAACCAGGCCATATATCATTCCATTATATAATGCACATTCCCCGATAGCAAAAATGCTGGGATCCGAAGTTTGCAATTTCTCGTTTACTGTAATACCTCCCCTGGGGCCTGTTTCCAATCCGCTCGATTTTGCTAATTCATCTCTTGGTTTAATACCTGCAGAGATCACAAGCATATCAACATCAATGGAAGTACTGTCTGAAAATGTCATGCCTTTAATACTTTCCTCTCCTGTTATTGCCGCTGTATTTTTTGAAGTATGAATAGTAAGACCCAGCTCCTCCAGCTTTGACTGTAATAATTTGGAACCGGCACCATCAATTTGCCTTGGCATTAAACGGGGAGCAAATTCGATAACCTGTGTATCATTTATACCCAGATCAATCATTGCTTTTGCAGCTTCGAGGCCTAATAAACCCCCACCTATCACGGCGCCTTTTTTAGCTTTCTTTGCCCAGCCCGTCATTAATTCAAGATCCTCAATAGTTCTATAGATAAATACACCCTCTTTCTCTACACCGGGAATAGGCGGAACAAATGCAGACGAACCTGTGGCTAAAACCAGGTAATCGTAGGACACTGTAAGACCCAGGTGAGAATAAACAGTTTTATTGTCCCGATCAATTCGTTGAATAGGGTCACCGAGATGAAGCTGAATATTATTGGAAGCATACCAATCTGCAGGAGCCATTGACAGATCTTCAGCAGATTTTCCTGCAAAGAACTCGCTTAAATGAACACGGTCGTATGCCGGCCTGGTTTCTTCGCCAAAAACAACAATCTCAAATTGGTTAGCAGCAGGCTTAGCTATAAGCTTTTCGCAGAACTTATAACCTACCATGCCATTTCCTACTACCACTATTTTCATAATAAATACTTTTTAACTTGGGCAATCAATGATTATGGTAGCAAACAATCGTATTAAAAATAAATATATATAATGTAATTCCTAATAAACCACCATTAAAATATGTCAATCGATGATTTATGTAATAAAATTAGGGCTTTTTTCTTATTTTTATCATATTACTTAAAAAAATTATTCACATATTACAAAATATATATTTATGAAGCGGCCTTTTCTGTCCTTAGTGGGTGCCGGACCAGGCGATCCGGAGCTTATTACACTCAAAGCGATCCGGATAATTGAAAAGGCGGATGTAATATTATATGATGCCCTGGCCAATGAAACATTACTGGCCTATGCTCAGCCAAAGGCCATAAAAAGGTTTGTAGGTAAACGGTACGGCTGTCATACTCTTTCGCAGGACGAGATCAATATACTCATCATTGAATACGCCAACTCACATGGACATGTAGTCAGGTTGAAAGGTGGCGATCCTTTTGTATTTGGAAGAGCCCTGGAAGAAATAGAGGCTGCCCGGCAAGCAGGTATTGACGTGGAAATCGTTCCCGGTGTCTCCAGTGCGTTGGCAGTACCTGCTTCGCAAATGATACCGCTTACAACCCGGGGAGTTGCAGAAAGTTTTTGGGTTACAACCGGCACTACCCGGTCCGGTGATATTTCCAATGATATAAAACTGGCTGCGCAATCTACTGCTACCGTTTTAATATTAATGGCTATGAGCAAGCTGGAAGCCATCATGGATATTTTCCAGGAATGTGGGAAACAGGATACCCCGGTAGCAATAATTCAAAATGGTACTACACCAGAAGAAAAATTAGTAATCGGCTCAGTAAAAGACATTGTATTTAAAGCTGAATTTGCCGGCATCACTAATCCCGCAATCATTGTAGTAGGAGAAGTAGTCCATTTACATCCGTCTCAGCTTAAAGAAAAGCTGCAACATCAAATAACCATTGATCTTCTTTCGAAACAATAAAAACCATCGGGCCGTTCGTGGTTAAATATTGTTTCATTGTACATTTTTTATTGTTTTTTGTCAAATGGAATTCGCCATAAAAATTTTCGTCGCGGCTGGTATAAATTGCTCTAAAATTTTATGGCTCATTTCATAAATTAATTGCAAACGGGATATGAAGCAAAATAAGAAAACATGTGACCTCCAAAGCTGTGTACTATGCAGGCAATGCCTCAAAGATTGGTTGCCGGCGATAGACAATAATCGTAAGAGTTTCCATTTTAAAAAAGGGGAATTGTTATTCAAAGAGGGAGATAATATGGACGGCATGTATTTTATTAATACAGGCTTGGTAAAAGTGCATAAACATTGGAATAATGATAAGGAGCT
>CAMLEX010000581.1 GCA_946479055.1 uncultured Bacteroidota bacterium
AAGCCTTCAAATACCACCAAACGGGAGATCGTACAGCAGACAGTTGTTCGCATTAAGAATAAGCGATAAATGTTCAACTCATCTCTGCAATTTCTCAATTCATGTCTGTCACTGTTGCTCTCCGAACTATAATGATGAATCTTTACGGCCTCAAAAACCTTAACCCCGTCCGACCCGGTCATCCGGGCGGGCATAAACTTATTTTATGAAACAAAGAAAGATCACATTAGGCTCAGGATTCATTTTAGTCTGCATGCTGGTGAGCAGCAGTTTTTTATTTTCTTCTTACCAGGCAAAAAAAATAACAGATGATATCTGGAAAACACTGGGTATATCCCGTCAAACAGGTACTGAAGGGATCAAAAGCAGTTTTCTCAATGGCTACCTTTCCTATTATGGCGTAAAGAATTTAAAAAATATTGCAACCAGCGACAAGGCTGCTATAACCAAAGACCTTTTGAATTATACCAAAGAATATATCACTGGTACAGAGTTTAAGAAACAGTATGAGGAGCTGCGAAAAAATGCTAAACCACAGGAACCTGTTTCAAAACCTTTGCGAAGCATACAGGAGATTCAAAAAGATGAAATATCTAAAACAGAGAAAGGAATTAAAGACACAGAAAAAACCATCAAAGAAGTAAACGCTGAAATGGCTAAAGGAATACAACCGGTATTAGATATGCTCCGTAAAAATCTGAAGGAATACCAAAATCCTAACCACGAGTATTTTGCTTCTATAGCCATGGGAGAAAAATATCAGCAGGAAAATGATGTAAAACGGCATAAAGAGTACCTGCAACAATGGGAAACCAATTTTCCGGAAAACCTAAATCATTTTATAGCTGATAAGCTTAAAAAAATGCTGGAGTATACCAAAGGCATTGATTATAATGCCGCCTTGGTAGAAAAATATGGTAAGAAAAGATTTGTGAACCCGGCTTATGAAGGCAAAAGAACAGAATGGAAACAAGGCTTCAGGGCAGGCAAGGAAGTAACCGAACAAGCAAGAGCATTTGCAGAAAAATGGCTGAGCGAATTAAAGTGAGCAATAAGTGGTGAGTAGTTCCGAAAATTTTTGGAACTATTCACCACTCATTTATTTTAGGGAATCAATATCCGGAGCCTTCTGCTAACCAATTTTTAAAACATTGCCTCAATTCCTGGCGAGTATTCAATTTATAACCCCGTTGTCGTTAACTTGATCTTTCAAATGCTGAATAAAACAAAAAAGCTGAATGGTTGTCATGAGTTTATAACTCATGACTGAAAATATGTTTTATAAAAATACCAAATCCAACAAGCCACATTTCTTTGTAAGAAAATAATCCTTTGCACTGCTGTATAAATAATGTTCAGGTTTTTCCTACTATACCGGCCTCTACGGGATTGTTATGAATATAATTTATCTTCTGAAAAACGAATTCAGCACTGTATAATTCCTGTGGCTGGTTGTCCTGCCGCCAGAACTGGTAATTGGTATTTCTGCTATTCTTCAATCCTTCCTCCCTGAATATTTTCAGCATCCAGTCGCTGCGGCTTTCATGCTGGTTAGCCTCAATAGCTATAATAATTTGTTTGCTGGTAAATTTCTTAAAATCACGAAGTATTTCACTGAGATCATGATTTTTTGCCGATATAACCAGGTGAAGATGATTGCTCATAATGCACCAGGCATGCACTACTAAACCTCTTTGATTCTGACAATGCCTGATGCTTTCCAGTACAATATCCCGGTAATCTTTTCTTGTAAACACATCTACCCCCGCCTGAATGACACGTCGGGCAGGCATCCTACTACGGCAAAGGTTATAAAATGAATGGCTTCCTGGTTTCGTATTTTATAACCGCCTTCACTCATATTTTTATTCTAAGATAAGAATATGAGGCAGAATTCGGAATGCAAGATTAATAATGCAAAGGTTTTATAGCAGCAGGCAGGACAGCTTCTTTGAAGCTGATACTTCGTTGCAAACGAAGTACAACCATTGAACTTTTTTTATTTTTTCATCTTTCGTTGCAAGACAAACTACCGACAACTGGGGAAGTACAACCCTTCATCTTTTTTTATTCTTTCAGCTTTCGGTTAATTCATCTTTCTTTTCCTTTTGCCGAACACTCAGGAGAACGGGGAAAGAAAAGAAATTGTCTTTATTACTCCGTAGTACCCGAGTCGGCTTTGCCAGACTCGGCTGCGAAGCAGCTTCTTTGAAGCCGATACTTCGTTGCAAACGAAACACAACCTTTCAACTTTTTTTTATTTTTCATCTTTCGGTTTATTCATCTTTCTTTTCCTTTTGCCGAACACTCAGGAGAACGAGGGCATCACTGATTCATAGTTTTACTATACTTTTTTTTTAGAAACCTATATATTTTTATAGTTTTGAACATATTACTATTAAAAAGTATAACCTGCATTTTATCAACTTCTTTAAACCTAATTGTCATTATATCGTAAGGATGAAGTAAATATAAAAATGAAGTTTTGGCATCCTCTTCGAAGAAATAAAAGTACCCTAATTCAAATTTGATACTCTCAACTTCTCTCAAATCTATAAGTATTGTTCCCTTCATCGGGAAAAGATAATTTACATTCAATGTCTCATTGTTGATGGACAAAAGGCAAGCCTTATTTACAAATAGAAAATATAATATCGCCGATATGACCAATGTATTTATCAAACAAAAAAGGAATGAACTATTATTAAATAGAAAAAAAAAGAGCAAGAAAATACTTGCGATTAACCATAATACATATACTATTGGTGGGCTTGGTTTCACTTTCATACATTAATTATTATCGCGATTATTTATGTTCGCTCTGTTAGCGGATTCACGCACATTTCGAGTATCTTCAGGATGATCTGTAGTTGGGCGAGGTATTGCTTCAATTTTTGGTTTTTGAGGATTTAAATATTTACTCAATGCTACAGGAACTGCGTTAATCATATCTTTTTCAGTAACAATGGATGGATTAGACTGGAGCATTGAGGCGGGCCAAGGTAATTCACCTTTATCTAAATTCTCTTTAAGGCTAATGACTTCGTCAATTACCACAGCTACATTAATAAATTTTGAAACCAATTTTACAGATTTTCCAAGAAGATTTAAAGAATATTTCCCTGCTTTAGAATCAATAAACTTTGAAGCATCAGAAAGTTTGGAACCAAAATCGGTAATATTTTCTTTTATTTTATCTATTGCTATTTTTTTTGCTTGATCAAAAGCTGATGTCTCACTTATTTCATCAAAAGATGTTTGAAAAACTGTTTGTATGTCTCCGTCATTCGTTGGAATCAAAATGGCAATTTTTGTAAATCGAATATTAGAAAACGATTGAACAAAAACAAATCCTCCTAAAGTTTCTTTTGCAGCTTTTTCATTATCTTTTGTAATTCTTGGCCTACCCTGGTTATCTCCCGGCAATTGGGATTGAATTGCAGAATATAAAGCATCAACAATCATGTTTTTTACTTTATTTTCATTTGCAACAGCCAATCTAGTTTCAATTTCCTTTTGTTTTGCCCATTCCACTGTGCCTTGGCGCCACTCCTTTCCATCTAAATCTATTCCATCGATCGGTCTATTACTTGCAAATTGGTATGGAGTCAATTCAGAGTATTCTGAAGTTAGTGGATCCACACTCAAAAACCGTCCCAACCTTGGATCATATATCCGCATTCCATAATCCTTCTGATTACCTTCACCCTTCACCTCATTATCATTCTCCTTCCCATTAAACCCATACCTATAACCACTTTCAGCAACATACTTTCTACCCGGCATCAACATCCCAAAGGGATAGTAATCATTTTGAGAAAGAACTTCTGCAAGATAATAATTTACTATGCCACTGCTGTCATTACCGATCTTCTTATCA
>CAMLEX010000582.1 GCA_946479055.1 uncultured Bacteroidota bacterium
AATGGTAAAATATTGCCGGCTGACCAACCAGCTCTTATGGCTGATAATAAGAGTTACCGCTATGGAGATGGTTTATTTGAAACGATGAAAATAACGGGCAAGAATATTTCATTGGAAGAATATCACTTTGAAAGATTTTTTTCCGGATTAAAACAAATGAAATTTGAAATACCTGCCTTTCTTACAGCCGGATACCTGAAAAAACAAATTTTGATGTTGTGTGAAAAGAATAAGTCCGAAGTATTGGGGCGGGTCAGATTATCAGTTTTCCGGGGCAATGGAGGCATATATGAAGACAATAATGACTTGCAATATATAATAGAGTGCTGGCCGGTCAATCAATCGATCAATGAATTGAACGAAAATGGATTTGTGACTGATGTTTTTCCGGATGCAAAAAAAAGTTGTGATAGTTTTTCCAATATCAAATCTGCCAATTACCTGCCATATGTAATGGCAGCCAGGTATGCAAAGGAGAATAAACTGAATGAGTGTCTGGTATTGAACATGTATGATAGGATAGCTGACGGTACTACTGCTAACATTTTTTTAGTAAGAAACGAAGAAATAATGACCCCTGCACTTAGTGAAGGCTGTGTGAATGGAGTTATGCGAAGATGGTTGATGGAACGATACAAAGTGAAAGAAACTTTTTTTTCAATTGATGATATTTTAACAGCTGACGAGTTGTTTTTTACTAATGCCATGTATGGTATAAGATGGGTAAAGCAAATTCGGGATAAAATGTATAGTAATTTGAAAGCTTCAAAAATGCATAATGAATTGCTAAATGAGCTTTGGAAATAAATTATGCTGTTTTATGAAAGAAATATAGGAACTGTAACATCATCATCTGGGAGGCTATTTATTTTTTTGAATACAGTAAACAAGGTAGAAATAGCTTCCTTCCCAACAATGCCTAAGTCAAGCGAATAATTATTCACATACAAATCGATATGTTGACGCATGACTTCTTCATTCATTTCCTGCGAATGCTGTTTTACATACTCTGTTATCAAAGGATAGTTTGAAAAGGCGTATTCCAGGCTTTTACGGATCAGTTCATTTACTTTTATCGCCGTTGTGCGTTTTATGGATTGACTGATAGCTATTCCGCCGAGGGGTATAGGAGCTTTCATTTTATCTTCCCAATTTTCTCCAAGATCCATTACTTTATGCAATCCCTTTTGCTGATAAGTAAAGCGATTCTCATGAATAATAACACCTAAATTTGTTTTACCGGTTAATACTGCATCTTCAATAGCAGAAAAGATCATCGGTATTTTATTTGCTGCCGCAGGAAAAGCAAAACTGAGCAATAAATTGGCGGTGGTATTAATGCCAGGAATAGCAATCGACTGATTTGTAATTGCGGAATCTGTATTTTCTGCGGTATACTTTGATATTAATAATGGTCCCACGCCTTTGCCAAGAGCACTACCTGCATTTAATAATACATAGTTGTCCAATGACTGAAAGTAAGCGGGAAAGCTTAGTTTGGTAATATCCAGGTTTCCTTGTAAAGCCCACTGGTTAAGCGTTTCAACATCTGCCAATATTGTTTCGAATTCCAGGCCTTCTGTGTCAATCTTTTTGTTGACCAGCGCATCAAAAATGAAAGTATCATTAGGGCAAGGAGAAAAACCGAGCGTCAATTTCATATAAGCGATCAATTTACAATTAAAGGGATTCTAACAACCGGATAAGCTCTTTGTTTAGATTGTTGACGGAATCTTTAATATTCCATTTCTTTTTATTTCGTTCGCCAATATAATTGGAAATACTCCTTATTTGCAAAAAAGGAATTTTTTCAAGCAGGCATACATAATGCAAAGCTGCTCCTTCCATGGATTCAATTACAGGATCAAAACTATCTTGATAAAATCCTATTTTTTGTTTGGAAGTAGTAATCTCATTAATAGTAATTCCTTTTACTTTTTTTAATTTTACTTTTTTCAGATACTCACTTTTATTGATAAGCCATCCTTTTGAAAAAGGAAATTGATCTTTCTCAACTAATCCCAGGTCAAATAATGTCTTCATTTTACCGGACTCTATTACACCCTGGTCGCCAATTGCTTCCTGTTTTACCACTACTACTGATCCCAATGCAATGTTTTTATCAAAACAGCCGGCAATACCGGCTTGTATGATGATATCGGGTCTCCTGATCTGTAATTGTTTTGTAATGGAATAAGTGCTTGCAACCAGGCCAACACCTGTTATAAGGACATCAACCTGCAGGTTATCATGCAATTGATTTTTTGTATCCCGGTAATATTCGAGGAAAGGTGAAATTTCTGTAACAGTAGCTGCAACGAGTAAACAAATCATATAAAAAAACTGCCAGTTTCAAAACTGGCAGCTCAAAGTTATTAATAAATAGCAACCCCTACCTTGATATAATATTATTCTGGCCATAATTCCGTCTTTTTTGTAGTCCAATATTATTTCCTGGAAATTGAATTTTATTTCATCGTATAAAATATTATCACTGGCCGGATCAAACTGTTCATTTTTCAATGGACCGGCAAATGGTTTAAATCCGGTGATGATAACATTTTTAAGTGTGATTGTATAATCAAGTACTTCAATCCCTGTTTTATCTGTTTTTAAATATTCAAAAGCTACTTAGCTGCTGATTGTAAATAATAATTTTTTCATAAAAAAGTTTTTTTGATGCGGCAATTAATGAAAACTAATGCGGTTTGATTGCCTTTCTGCAAACCATTTTCTCTTACCTTTGCGCCTCATCATTTCCTCCGCCCGATGCTGAAGGAAAATAATAAGTGAAGCATGGTTTACTTAACAAGAAATGAACATTTTAACGCCGCCCACAAACTCTACAACCCGGCCTGGAGCTACGAAAAAAACGAAGAAGTATTTGGTAAATGCGCCAACGAAAACTGGCATGGTCATAACTATGATTTGTTGGTTACTGTAAAAGGTCAGCCAGATCCGGACACCGGTTTTGTGTTTGACGTAAAAAAACTCAGCAACATTATCAAAGATCATGTTATTGAAAAAATAGATCATCGGAATCTTAATGTTGATGTGGATTTTATGCAGGGGAAGTTATGCAGTACCGAAAATTTAGCGATAGGTATCTGGAACCAACTGATACCACATCTACCCCCTCCGGTTAAATTACATTGTATCAAATTGTATGAAACCCCCCGCATCTATGTTGAATATTTTGGGGAATGAGATAACTGTTATAACAAATTTGAACCTGGCATGTTTGAAGGTATATAATTTCGTAAATTGAAAATATGAGCAGGAAGGTAGCTGTTTTCAGGAAAGAACATTTTAATGCCGCACACCGTTTGTATAATCCGGATTGGGATGAGGCTGCCAATAATGATGTATTTGGCAAATGCGCATTGCCTCATTATCATGGACATAATTATGAACTGGAAGTAAAAGTAATAGGGGAACCCGATGCCAATACAGGATATGTAATGGATATGAAAACACTTTCCGATCTGATAAAAAGAGAAATCCATTCACGTTTTGATCATAAAAATCTGAACCTGGATACGAAAGAGTTTAAAGATCTGAACCCTACGGCAGAAAACATTGTAATAGTTATCTATGACCTGTTGCGGCCGCATATTGATGAAAATATGGAAATGCAGGTAAGATTATATGAGACGCCAAGGAATTTTGTGGAATACCCGGCATGAATGCGCTAATGTGAAAATATGCAAATGTGCTGATGGGTGGTTGTAGGATGTATCATTTTCAAATTGCGAAATTTTCAAATTAACAAAATGGCATATAAAAGAACGGAGCATTACGACGAAGAGACAACTTCAGGGTTGATAGAAAACTATCGTAAGGTTTTAGACCTTCTTGGCGAAGATTCAAGACGAGAAG
>CAMLEX010000583.1 GCA_946479055.1 uncultured Bacteroidota bacterium
CACTTTATTGTATTCAAGTAACTGGTCAGGTGCCATAACCAATGAAGTGCCGATAAACGGGGGAAATATCCAGGTACGCAGTTCAAGTTCTGCCGGCTTACCTACAACTACAACACTTGTTTCATCTCTGAATCCATCTACTGCAGGTAACAATGTAACATTTACAGCCACCGTTTCCCGAGGTTCAAGTGCATTAATTCCTTCAGGTACGGTTGACTTTTATGATGGTACTATCCAGATTGGTACCGAAACATTAACTACCATTAGTACCGGAGTTTATAAGGCATCATTTACAACAAATGCTTTAACAGCAGGAAGCCATCCGATAAGAGCGGTGTATAACGGTGATGCAAGCTTTAATCAAAGCACATCTGCTATATTGACACAAACGGTATACGCAACTCGTGGAACAATAACCGATTCGAATATCGGAACGGATAATAACCCAGCCAAACTCTTAACCGCACCTGACAAGCGATTCACGATGGGTGTCAAAGTTTTTGAAGTGAAAGCATGGCCCAATCCTTCAACGCAATACTTTAACCTGAATGTTGAAAGCAGCAATGCAAATGAACAGGTAGTAGTAAAAGTGTTTGACATCTCCGGCAAACTGGTTCATGTTGCCAAAGGCGCCGGTAATAATAACTTCCGGTTTGGCGAAAACTTTATCAGTGGAGTATATATAGTAGAAGTAAGCCAGGGCGGCCAGCGGAGGCAACTGAAGATGTTGAAACAAGTTGATTGAAAACCAAAATAAAGATATAGAAGGTGACCGGCCTGGTCGCCTTCTATTAAATCACAGAAAGAAGCTAACTTTTTTTATACCATTTAAAACCAGGCTTTAGTAATTCCCGGCTCTGTATTAAATAGAATTATAACACCAATCATCCTTCTTAAACTATCCTGTACACCGAGGTTTCAATATGCTGACACTTTCCGAATGGCTTTTTCTAAAAAAGGGGTTTAAAAAATTGGCATGGGAAACTGATGTTTCTATTTTCTTTCATATCCTAAGGACTCTCAGTTTTTCAAATCGAAGTTATCCGCACTGTTGATGACTAAGCTACCACTATGGCAAACTCAATGGGTAATACTGTATTTCAATAATCTTTCCCTAAGTAACAAGTAACCTCCGGGTTATCCTTACCACCACTGATCACCCTTATTAAAGCTCAGGCTTCTGTTGTTGCTTACTATACCGGTAAAACAATATGTTTTACTTCAGTTCCTGCAATGACGCTTCCTGTAACAAACCATTTTTTCAAAATTTAAAAACTTTTATTATGAGTCACACATTCATTGTTCGAACCGGAAATCTATCTTCAAATGTTGATAGTTTTCAAACTACTGTTCATCTTCAACAGAAAACCTGGTTTGCTGCAGCCATTAAATGCTTGTATTTTTTTGTATTGGGTTTGATTTTTAGCACTACAAGTATGGCACAAATTACTCCTGCAAATTGTACCCAGGGTTGTACTTCTAATGATGTGCAGATCCAAAGGGCTTATTTGTCAGATGGGGGTGGTAATATATTACCGAACAATTTTGTCTGTCCTGGATCAGGTGTAGCATCAGTTTATCTCACGTTAGAATTAACCACGAAAACACCACGTGTTGGCGTTACAATTTTTACAAAAATTAAGACCTTTACTGCTCCCTCAACAATAGGCGCTGAGGTTACAGGTTCTCCTATTTCGCAGTGTTTTGGAACTGCGCTGAATCAGCCAACAAATAAAGTGACGTTTCAGCAACCTTTTAGTTGGACATGTGGAACGGCTATTGTGATGACTGATATTTTTATAGGATGGGGAACCGGAAATTCTAATTTCTGCACAGGTTCTGCATTTCAGTGTCCTGCAACACCATCCAAATGTTATTCATTACCTCCCGGAGCATTTGTTGCTATCGAAACTCCCGTCCCTCAGAATAATTCTGCAACCAAATGTTCTGATGCAGCAGGTGGTACAACTGCAACGTTCAATCTTAATAACATTAGCGTAACCAGCTCAAGTAATGTAACAGTTACATGGTGGGAGAATTACACTGCGCCCAGTACATTTGCAAACCAGATTGCCAGTCCTGGAAGTTATTCAACAGGCACCAAAACCGTGTATGCCAAAATTACAAGCAATGCTAATAATACTGTATTTTCTGTGTCAACTGTAACTCTAACAGTCAATCAAACGCCCAGTCTTACTATCACCAATCCTGCTGCGGTTTGTTCACCAAATACAGCTGACCTTACAGCTGCCGCGGTTACTGCGGGAAGTACAATACCTGCCAATGCTACACTTAGCTATTGGACAAACGCAGATGGTACTGGTAATGTAGCTAATCCAACTGCCGTAGGCGCAGGGACTTATTATATCAAAGCAATCACGAACACTACACCTGCCTGTTCAGATATTGAGTCAGTAACAGTCACAGTTAATTCAACGCCTGCTAATGCAGCGGTGAGTGTAGTACCTCCTACTTGTGCTAATTCCAATGGCACTGTCACAGTAACTTCTCCGCTTGATGGTGGTGGTGTGGATTATGAGTACAGTAATAATGGAGGAGCCTGGCAAGATGGTGTTGCCTTCACGGTAGCAGCTAATGCCAATTATAGTATCACAGTTAGGAATAAAAATGGCAATTGTGTTTCTACAGGAGCAAATGCAGGAACAATGGGTGCACAACCAGCAACACCTGGTGCTCCGTCTGCTAATGTAGACCAACCTACATGCTCAGTTGCAACAGGAACTATTACGGTAACAGCTCCAGTAGGTGATGGTATTACTTATAGTATTGGAGGAGCTTATCAATCAAGCCCCATATTTAATAATGTAGCTCCGGGTGATTACAATGTAACAGCTAAGGCCAATGGTTGTACTTCAGGTTCTACAAGTAAAACAGTAAACCAACGACCTGCAACACCTGATGCTCCGTCAGTTTGTATAGTTCAGCCATCTCTATGTGGTCCAGCCACAGGTTCTGTTACAATAACAAGCCCAACAGGTGCTGGTTTTGAATACAGTATTCTCAATGGAATTGGTGGTAGCTGGCAGGCAAGCAATGTCTTTAACAACGTAGCAGCCGGTTCAGTTACGGGTATCAAAGTTAAAAGCCCTGCTGGTTGTATCTCAGCTGCCGCCAATTGTAGTGTATCCAATTGTCCGGCACTCAGGTCACAAACAACCAGTTCAACCCAAAACAAATCAGGGACTTCCCTCAACACTTTAACAGATCTGAATGTTTCAGAACCTACTGTAAAAGCATTTCCCAATCCCTTCGGTAACAAAGTGAAATTTGTAGTAACTATTCCGGAAGCTGGAAATGGAAGTCTTGAATTAGTGAATTTACTGGGGCAAAAAGTAAAAACCGTTTTCCATGGTCGTATGCCTGCAGGCGCTAATACGTTTGAGATAAACCTTCCATCAATGCAGTCTTCCCAACTGATCTATATGCTTCGTATGGGCGATAAGCAAATAACCGGTAAACTATTACAGTTAAATAAATAATTTTTATTGATCGGATTTTAGGAAAAGGATGCTCAAAAGGCATCCTTTTCTTATGACTGGCATGTAAAATAAAAGCTATTCGATGCAAAACTCTGAATACAACTTGTAGTGGAATAGTGTCACCGCAAAACCCATTAATTAAAACTGCCGGACTGTTATCGGGATGATGTGAGGAGGGAAATACTTTCATTCATCTCAATCAATTAAGCCAACATATTTGTCGGGAGATAAAATTCTGATTGGATAAAAATTGAACGCGGTAATCCTATTGTTCAAATTCTTAAAAAAGGCATTCCGGAAATTACCGATTAAAGATCATTAAAGATTAATAGTTCACTCCTTTAATAATCCCATCCTGCCATTTCAGAAAGTATAATT
>CAMLEX010000584.1 GCA_946479055.1 uncultured Bacteroidota bacterium
ATACCAATGCGGTCAAGGCATTTAAGGACATACATAAAACAGAGGAAACGGACCGGCATCTTGAAAGGGAAATAAAAAAGAAGGAACTTCAAAAAGCACCTTCTCTACTATATTTGGATTCTACTATGTCGCAAGTAATTAAAAAAGAAAAATACAGAAGAAAGAAGAAAACCAATCGCTGAATTATTATTATTCCGTGTACATACCCGTAAATCTTTTCGATTCTAAATTTTTTTGGACTGGTTTGAATAATTGCTGTGCCTCCATTTTCAATTTTACCTGCCGGTTTTCTGCTGCCCTCCCAAAAGTTCCTGTTTCGATATATTTCAAAGCAGCCGCTAATGAAGGCTCTGAAATATCGCCCCAATTTTTATCGACTCCATCAGGAGCTAATTTATCGGGAGCAAACCCGCTATAATAATCAGCATTACCTGCGCTGTTTATCGTCCTGAACGAAACAGGATAAATAGCATATTTTGAAATGGGGATTGGAAAAAAACCAACCGGCTTACCATAAGTAGTATCGCCAATCAATTTTACATCCATATACGGTTTCAGATTATTTATAACAAGCTCGCTGGCTGAAGCACTTGAACCTGTTACTATAAAAAATACCCGGGTTAAATTCACCATACCCGCCTTTTCATAAGGAATAGTATTATCTGCTTCAGAAAAAGATACGTTCCGAAAATCCGGTAATTTTTCAATTAAAGGAAATTTTCCTTCCTGCAATGGCTGGTTAAACTGAAAAGAGTACATTTTTTTATTGTCGGCAGCCAATGGTGCAATCAGGTTGGCAAGTGTATCCTGCGTTTCTGTAGAGCCACCGCGATTATATCGCAGATCTACTACCAGCTCAGTTATACCTTGTGACTGAAAAAATGTAAAAGCATCACCCAATTCGGAGCGGGATGGCTCACCAAAAAACTGGTTAAAAACCAGATAGCCAATTTTATGACCAGTTGAAGTCAATACATCTTTATATAATACCGAATTGGCCTGGAAACTGGTTTTGCTCAATGAAGCAGTTGTGCTGGTTTTGTCTGGTTTGATAAATTCAAAACTAGCAGAAGTAGTAGTGCTAAAAAAAGTATTGTTGAGGATATTAATACTGGTTTGATCATAACCAAGTTGAGTTCCGTTTACCTTATTGATGATCCATCCCCTTTTTACTCCTGCCGTACCAGCTGTAGATTTATCATAGACATAACTAACAAACCAGTAGATGGAATCGACCGGATCTGCTACATCAATAGAAGCAGATTTTACAAAAAAGCCATAGTCTTTGTTTTGCCCGGTTTGCAAGCCATCTGATTCTTCTTTGGTGGTAACAAAACTGTATCTGTCCAATGGCTGAAGTTTACGAATAGCTTCCATAACGTTTTCCGCAGAATTTAATTCGGAATTTCCTTTATATTGCCTTGGACTAAACTGACTATAAGAAGGAATACGGTCATTCCACAAATACACTTCTTTGGAATAGAGATATACGGAGTCCATTAAAAGTTCAGTCGCATCTTGGGTTGGCGGAGGAACATTATTTCCTGTATTATCCTTTTTCTTACAAGAGAATAAAATTGCTACAACGGAAAGAGTAACTACAGTAAGCCTAACTTTCATACAGACGCTTTTTCTTTTTTTTGAATACTAAACAAATACAAACGAAAATCACCAAGCTGTAGTTGCCAAAATCGTTGTCCCTAAACGATTTTAACAAATCGCTTAGATTAAACAAAAACCGGGCTACAATCTCAATAAAATTGATCGTTTGTTCAAAAAAATGAGAAAGCATATACTCTCTTTGATTTTTAAATTGTTAATTGTATCAACCCCTCTCCTTTCTGAACCGCATATCCAGGAATGCAATAATGGTAAAGAATATAAAGTATCCGATAGAGTTGAGTTCATGATTTTGGAGCAGTGGCCCTGCTAATTCATTTTTGCTTTTAGTAATGCTTGTCATAAAAGTACGCAAAGGAAAAGCATAGGGCACTTTATCAACATGTTCCCACGGTAGTAATATC
Source organism: uncultured Bacteroidota bacterium (assembly GCA_946479055.1). The sequence goes on from CAMLEX010000584.1 coordinate 2,025, forward strand.
ATGGAAGAAACAAGCAAGCCAAGGCCAATTCCTATAGGCACTATAAAATTGCGGAAACGTAACCCTATCCAATATTGAATAGAAATAATTCCCAGTAAAGACACAAAGGTTTTAAAATTCAATTTCAGCAAAGCACCCCAGTCAATGGAATTTTTAAGAAAAGTATATTTAGAAACAAACAGGTTGGGCACTATCCCAGACAATAACATAAATATATTGAACATTAAAAACAGGAACAATATCATTATAATTATGGACAGATATTTGGAGAAAAAAATATTCCCTACTGATTGTGGTGAAGCAAATACCTGCTTCCACGTATTATTTTTGAATTCGATTTGCGGTATCAGGCTGCAGATCAATATCACGAACATCGGTAATAAAAATGCTGCAAAAGCTTGCCAGCCCTGGGTAAAATGCAATTCCCATGGCTTGACCTGGAACCTGGAGGCATTTTTTGGTTCCAATACATAAATTAGAAAGAAAATAAGCGGGATCACTGCCGATCCGATTAAACTTAACCAAAACGAAGCACTCCGTTTGGTTTTTATCAATTCTGCTTTGGTGGATATGATGAAACTCATGAGTTGGAAGATGTAATGTCAAGAAATAATTGTTCAAGATCGTTTTGCCGGGGGTGAAGAGCATATACTTCAATACCGTTTTGTACCAGTATCTTATTAATTACCGCAGTCTGCTCTTTGCTTTCAAATGGTAATACCAGTTTTCCATTCATGCTTTTTAACGAAAAAGATTGAAGCAACTGCGCTGCTGTGGTATTATCATTGGTCTCAATTTCCAGGTCTGTTTTTCTTGTCTTCATCTGTTGCAGTTCCTGTAATGGTCCCTGGAAAAGCATTTTTCCTTTATGTATAATGCCAACATGTGTTGCCATCCTTTCTACTTCATTCAGGATATGACTGGAAACAATAACAGTTGTATTGTGCTCCTTATTCAATTTCTTGATCAGTTCCCTTGTTTCAATGATACCATTAGGATCCAATCCGTTTGTTGGTTCATCCAGAATCAATAATTCAGGCTGGTGCAACAATGCAATAGCGATAGAAAGCCGTTGCTTCATTCCCAATGAAAACTGTTTGGCTTTCTTTTTACCTGTTTGATCAAGCCCAACTATTTTCAGTACTTCGTCAATACGGCTTTTACTCACTTTGTAAATCAAACGGTAGATATCCAGGTTTTCTTTTGCAGTCAGGTGCAGGTATAATGAAGGTTGTTCGATCAACGAACCCAATCGCTTTAGTATCTCAATGCGATGGGAAGAAAATTCTTTTCCAAAAATTTCCAGTTTACCTTGTTGGTTTTTTAATAACCCAAGGAGCAAACGAAGCGTAGTAGTCTTTCCTGCACCATTCGGTCCGAGAAAACCATAGACACTTCCCTGTGGTACCAGCAGGTTTATATTGTCAAGTGTCTTCGCACCATTGCTGAATGAGAAATTCAGGTTGGTTGTTTGAATAACGGGAGTTTGCATTAGTCAGTTTAGGTTTAATGTTTAAAATTCCTGATACCAGTGAAGACTTCACAGGCAAGAGTTAATCTTTAGTCAGAGAAGCCAACCGTCTTATATTCTTCCAATTAGCTTCTACTGTACAACTATCAGAAATAAATCCGCTTAATTGATCAATATGGCTATCATCAGCTACGTTCACTTTCGAAGCGCCATCTATTTGCAGGTTCAGTTCTTTGATCGTTGAATATGGGCCTATTGTAAAGTTGGCAGCTGCGGCTTTCACATTTATTCTATTAAACATACCCGTCTTGGTTTTTACTACTGAGTCTTTAAATTGTCCTCCAGGTTGAATAAGATGCTCTGAATGAAAAGTTGAAG
>CAMLEX010000585.1 GCA_946479055.1 uncultured Bacteroidota bacterium
GCCATCGTGGTGGTGGAAGCCGAACATACAAAAATTGAACGAACAGGATTACCTGCAAAGCAGGCAACTATTCAATCGATGAATGAAATCTCCGGCGCTATCATTTCTATTACCATGGTAATGGCAGCCGTATTTGTACCGGTAGGTTTTATGCAGGGCCCGGCAGGTGTATTTTATAAACAATTCGCATTCACATTAGCTATCGCCATTTTAATTTCCGCTGTGAATGCGTTGACGCTAAGCCCTGCCTTATGTGCTTTGTTTTTAAAAAATCCTCATAATGGAGAAGAAAGCGGCCATTTGAAAAAGAAAGGATTTACTGCAAGATTCTTTAGTGGGTTTAATGCAGGCTTTACTGCTACAACTAATAAGTATAAAAATAGCATACAATATTTGATGCGTCACAAATGGATTGCTATTACTGGATTGGTCGTTGTAACGGTTGTTACTTTTTGGATGATGAAAAAATCACCAACCGGTTTTATTCCTACAGAAGACCAGGGTTTCATTGTATTCTCTGTCAATCTTCCACCAGGCGCTTCGCTTGACAGAACACAGCATGTTATGGATAAAATAGACAGTTTGTTGACAGAGGTAGAAGCTGTAGAAAGACGTGGTGCTGTAACAGGGCTGAATTTCATTGCCAATGCCAATAGCTCCAATTACGCAATTGGTTTTATCCGGATGAAACAGCCCGGAGAAAGAGGTCCTGTCAACAGTGTAGAAGGAGTAATAGGAATGATCAATCAAAAGTTGAGTGTAATAAAAGAAGCAAGTATTTTTCTTTTCCAGTTTCCTACGGTACAGGGATTTGGAAATACAACTGGTTTTGAATTCATATTGCAGGACCGTACCGGCGGTCCGTTGGATAAGTTGGGGGGCACGGCTTATGGTTTTATCGGTGAGTTGATGCAGCGAAAAGAAATTGCTTATGCATTTACCACTTTTAATACCGGTAACCCTCAGTTCATGCTGAACATTGATGAATCAAAAGCAAAACAACTTGGTATTTCGGTGAATGAGTTGTTGCAGACATTACAAGTGTATTACGGAAGTAGTTTCGCATCTGACTTTAACCGGTTTGGGAAATTCTATCGTGTTATTGTGCAGGCCGATGTTCCTTATCGTGCTGATGCAGCTTCATTAAATAATGTATTTGTAAAAAATAATTTGAACGAGATGGTGCCTGTCAATACGGTGGTGACATTGGAAAGAGTGTATGGACCGGAAACTGTAACACGAAATAACCTGTTCAATGCGGTTACCATTAATGGGATGCCAAAACCTGGATATAGTTCAGGTGATGCTATTATAGCCATCAGGGAGGTAGCCGCAAAGTATTTGCCAAGGGGATATAGCTATGAATGGACAGGTATGACCAAGGAAGAGATCGGTGCAGGTTCACAAACAACGTTGATCTTTTTGTTGAGTGTCATCTTTGTATTTTTCCTGCTGGCTGCACAGTATGAAAGTTATATTCTTCCTCTCGCGGTTATTCTCACAGTTCCCACAGGGATATTTGGTGTGTTCCTGTTTACAAAGTTGATGGGTATTGAAAATAATATTTATGTACAGGTAGGTCTTATCATGCTGATCGGGTTGCTCTCCAAGAATGCGATCCTGATTGTTGAATATGCTATACAACGGCGAAGGTCGGGCATGTCATTGATGGATTCTGCGCTGGAAGCCGCCCAGTTACGTTTGCGTCCTATCCTGATGACATCATTTGCTTTTATAGTTGGTTTGCTTCCGCTTACCTGGGTAAAAGGTGGATCCGCATTAGGCAACCGTTCCATTGGTACAGGCGCATTAGGCGGTATGCTTACCGGTGTTGTATTAGGTGTATTCATCATCCCGGTTTTGTTTGTCATCTTCCAATACCTGCAGGAAAAAATTTCGGGTAAAGCCAAACAAAAAGAAGCACCGGGTTTAGCTGAATAAAAAATGTTGTAACGAATAAACAATAAAGACATCATGCAAAACATAAATAGTAAAGAATATTCATTAACAAGCAGTGTATTTAAGCGGTGGGATTTATTAGTTACCAGGCTGAAGTACTACTATCATCGCCTGTTGCCCGTCCGAATGGCTCAGCCGGGCGGACGTCGCACCCTTCAGGGTTCTGTTCGCTATTCGGCCTCACCCTCCTTCTCCCTCTCCAAAAGAGAGGGAGCGGTGCTGCATCGCAAAACCCCGTCCGACCGGGTCATCCGGGCGGGCAAACTTCATAACTACCACATCGGCATTATATCTCTGCTCACCACTTTCGGAGATACTGATTGCTATAAGAATCTCCGAAAAGCGAGGGTTGCGTTTAGATGGCCTTCCCTTTGGGGGAAGGTCGGGATGGGGCCGCTCCTCTTTCTCCTCCTCATCATTTCATCCTGCAAAGTGGGCAAAGAATATCAACGTCCGGAATTGGAATTGCCCACTCAGTTCAATACAGTAAGCTTTTCCGATACAAGCAGTATAGCGGATATAGAATGGAAAAAGTTTTTTACTGATACTACATTGCAGGGATTAATTGAAAAAGGGATAAAGTATAATCATGATCTGCTGATCGCTATTAAAAGAATTGACATTGCGCAACAGCAGGTAAAGCAAGCAAGAGCTTTGCAATTGCCGGAAGTAAATCTTAATGTGGCAGGCCAGATCAGCCGTCCTTCGGACAACAGCCTTAATGGCCTTAGCCTTAAAAATTTTGTTGGCAAAAGTTATATTGAAAATTATTCGGCTGCTGTTAATCTTTCCTGGGAAGCGGATATATGGGGCAAGATCCGCGGACAGAAAGAAGTGGCATTAACGCAATACTTACAAACCTATGAAGGAGCGAAAACCGTGCAAACACAATTGGTCGCCAATATTGCACAAGGGTTCTTCAACCTGCTCATGCTGGATAAGCAACTGGAAATAGCCCATAAGAATCTTTTGTTAAGCGATTCGTTTTTAACGGCAACACGTTTGCTCAAAGATGCAGGTGTTGTCAATGCATTGGCTGTTCAGCAGGCAGAGTCGCAAAAACAATCGACTGCATTATTGATCCCGCAGTTTGAACAGAATATTGCGATACAGGAAAATGCTTTACAGGTTTTAACCGGACAACTTCCTGGCGGTATTTCACGAAGCGTTTCATTAAATGAATTTACCGTTGCAGAAGAACTTTCTGCTGGTCTGCCTGTTTCTATGGTCAGCCGCAGGCCTGATGTTCGTTCTGATGAACTGGCATTGCAAATAGCGAATGCAGAGGTTGGTATTTCGCAGGCCAATATGTATCCGGCTTTGAATATTACAGCAGGTGGTGGCCTTGAATCATTCAAAGCAAGCAATTGGTTTAGTATTCCTAATTCATTGTTTGGGCTGGCAGCAGGCACTATTGCCCAACCTATTTTTAAAAGAAGGCAATTGAAAACACAGTTTGAAATTGCCAAGCTGGAAAGAGAGCAAGCTGTTATAAAATTCAGGCAATCGGTATTGACGGCAACAAGTGAAGTGGCGAATGCATTAGTGCAGGCGGATAAACTGAAACAACAACACCAGATCGCAACGGGACAAGTAGATACTTTGCGCCATGCGGTGATCAATGCACAATTATTATTTAAAAGCGACCTGGCTAATTACCTCGAAGTAATAACCGCACAGGGAAATGCATTGCAAGCCGAATTGGATCTTGCAGCTATTCGTCGTGAGCGGTTAGGAGCTATGGTGGAGTTGTATCGTTCTTTGGGCGGTGGATGGAAGTAAGACAAAGTTACCGGTTGCCAGTTACAGGTAACCGGTAATAGGGAACTGGTAACAATTACTTTGACTATTAAAAATTTGGTTATGAAGTACAGAACTCTTGGAAATACTGGTGAAAA
>CAMLEX010000586.1 GCA_946479055.1 uncultured Bacteroidota bacterium
CGAAATAATAACTTCCACCCGGTTGAAAAATGGGTTAAAAGAATTAGATGATAGCTACCGGAAACCATTTCCTGAAAGATATGCTTCAGCAAACGGAGACGGCTCCTGGAATGCTTTTATGGATGAGTATGCCAAAAATGTAGAAAGGCGTTGGAGCGAAATGCTTTTTTACCGGGCTGATCTAAGCTCGAAATAATAAACAGGAAATTATAGTGATTCTTTATAATTAAATCTACGATTATGTCATATAAAATCAACCTTGCTATTAAAATTACAAGCAGGCTTTTATTGGTTTATCTACTGGTATCCTGTATACAATTGCAAGCCCAGGTCACTTCTTACCAGTATCGCCAAGTGCCGGGTGATAAAATAGAAGAATTCATTAAACGAGAAACAACCTACTGGAGTAAGGTAGCGCAAAAAGCAATCGATAATAAAAAAATGAGCTTTTGGGGCCTCTTCGAAAAAGTTGGCGGCTATGATATGATGAATTCATCGAATTTTTTATTTATAAACACATTCCCGAATATTGACTCGGCCGGGGAAATATGGGGCACTGCCGAGCAAGTTGGTGGTGTACCTATGAACCAGATGGAAACGAATTCAATTTCGAGTACTACCAGCCAGTTTTTTTTTCATGATGAAGATTGGGTACAGGCAACCAGTGCAAAGCCGGAAAAAGATTTTAACTATGTAGTACTGAATTATCATAATACAGCCATGCCGGACAGCTTTATCAGATTGGAAAAAAAATACTGGCATCCTTTTATCGAAACGACGATGAATAAAAAGCAAACAAAACAGTTAGCCTGGGGCAATGCTGCTTTGCTGTCGCCAACAGGGCCGGATATAAAATTCAGTACCATATCTTATGACCTGTTTGCAACTTTGCAGGACGCTTTGCTGACACCCTGGGATCCCAAAACTGTATTTCCTGTGAAAGATCTTAACAAGCTTGAAAAGATAAAAACTAGTGAAAGCTCACGGGTTGTTTATAGGGTCGTAAAAGTGGTTAGCAGTCCGTAAAATCAAAAATTTTAATTTATAAACCTTCGCAAACAATCTTGCGAAGGTTTTTTCGTATTTTTTATATGTCAAACGACTTACTAAAAATTAGTTTGGCAACGCCCAACCATGCAACTATCACTTGCCCTTATTGCTTTTTTGTTATCATTAAACTGTTTTGCACAACAACCAGATATCATTTTATTTAACGGAAAAATATTTACCGCTGATAAAAAACAACCGTATGCAGAAGCTATTGCTATAAAAGGTAATAAAATAGCTGCTGTTGGAAAAAATGCTGCCATTGAAAAACTGGCCGGGCCAAAAACAAAGAAAATAAACCTTGAAGGCAAAACTGTTGTGCCTGGGTTTAATGATGCACATACACATGTCGGGCCACATTATCCCGCCCGTCGATTTGAGTTTATTAGAAACCCCGCAGACCCTACACCCTGGGAGATCATTAAAGACAGCATACAAAAAATAGTACAGGAAATTCCTGCTGGTATGTTGATCCGTTCAGAGATCAATCCTGATCTATTAGAAGATAGCCGGGTCAGGAGAAAAGCACTGGATAGCATTGCTCCCAACAACCCCGTTATTCTTTCTGCCTGGACGGGCCATGGCAAGATCTGCAATTCGGCTGCCTTACAATTGCTGAACTTTAATGATCAAACTTCTTTTGAAGCCGGTAAACTGCAAAAAGACGAAGCGGGAAAATTAAATGGTGTTTTAGAAGAGTATGCCTGCTATATTACTAACAGTATTCTTGTAAATAAATTATCGCCGGAAGTTATTGTTGCTGGTATCAAAGATTATTATAATGAAAGTCTTTCTCTCGGTATTACTTCTAACCAGATAATGGCTTCCCGAATGACTGCGGCAATGTACCGGAAAGTTTTTACGAAAAATGATTTTGGCGCCAGGAACCGAATCATCGCATTTCCTATGACGAATAGTAAAGAACTGGATTTGCAATCATGGGCTGCACTATTTCATCCGTTGAATAAAAAAAATGAAATAAACGGGGTAAAACTTATTTTGGACGGTACGCCTGTAGAAAGATTAGCAGCGGTGCGTGTTGGCTATACTGACAGACCGCAACAGTTTGGTGAAATAAACTTTTCATCTGCTGCTATTAAAAAGTATATGCAATTTTGCCTGCAAAATAAACAACAGATCATTGTGCATGCAGTTGGTGATAGTGCCATCTACACATTGATACGTTCTCTGCGTGCCTTGCACTCCGATAATTTCTGGAAAGATAAAAGGGTACGCATTGAGCATGCTGAATTGGCTGTTACCACAGCTGCTGATCTTAAAACATTGCGGCAAATGGGAATTGTTATCGTACAAAACCCACTGCATTTAGGATTGCCACAGGTAATGGCCATTCGCTGGAATAACAGGAGCCCTTACCTGCAGGCTATGCGATCGCTGATTGATAATAATATTCCTTTAGCTATCGGCAGCGATGGCCCCCATAATCCTTTTCTGAATATCATGCTGGCTGCAATACATCCGGATAACCCCAAAGAAGCTATAACCGTAGAAGAGGCAGTTACAGCCTATACTTATGGATCTGCCTATGCAGAATTCAAGGAAAAACAAAAGGGTACATTAGCCGTCGGTAAACTTGCTGACCTTGCTGTATTGTCACAGGATATATTCAGTATACCCATACAACAGTTGCCCGCCACGTCAAGTGTATTGACCATAGTGGATGGAAAAATTGTATTTGAGGCTCAAGGAAAGAATTAACCGGTTTTTGCGCATTTTATTCATACTTTTCTTCAATTCAATCAATATCGTTTTTCGTATCGCGAATGGTTATTTTATTTTTGACGGTACCAACAACAACTGTCATGAAGAAAATTTCTTTTTCCATAGCTTTTATAATGGTTGCTTTCACCAGCTTTTCCCAGCAATCTTATGCCTATGATGATTTCTTTTATTACCGCCATCATCTCTATCTCCGTACTCCTTCAATTCTTTTAAGTGCTGCAGGCTATAAGGCTGCTGCAGGCGATACGGCAGAAGCCATCAGCCTGATCAAACAAGCTGCTGCAAAAAGCATGTACGATACCGGTTATATCAGTTATAACGGCCGTATAAAATTTGTTACCCAAACATCGCATTGGGAAAATATTAAAGCGACTATTGCAAAGAATCAGCAGGATTTCAGCAATCCCGACAATATGCAGGTGCTTACCAGTGATATTGACAACTTTTGGAAACTATTTGACAAAATAAACAAACCCCGTGCTGATAAACTGCTGATGAATGAATATATCATGAAAGGTTCACAGGGCTTGCGTACTTTCTTTGAAGTAAGAATGGGATTAAGGGTTACCAATATCATTGAAACGGTGAACAAAAGAAGAAAATATTTTGAAAGCATTCGCCCGGTTACTCAAAACCTGCATACATTCAAGCCCCGCATGATAGAAGCGGCCAAAAAATTAAAAGAGCTCTACCCTGCGGCAATTTTTCCGCCTACTACTTTTTCTATTGGTACGTTTGGCGCCTTTGGTACAGCAGATGGCGGTGCCGGACAACTGATAGGTGCTGAGTTTTTATGTGATACTAATAATGTAGTAAAAGATGAACTGGGTGATTGGGAAAAAACAGTGATCTCCGACACATCCCGCATACTCGGTATACTTATTCATGAACTGATACATATAGAACAACAAACCACATCATCCGGTACAGTTCTTGGAAAAGCTATTAATGAAGGGGCTGCTGATTTTATAACGCAACTGGTATTAGGCTACAACCTCAACAGCCGGATACATGAGTATGGCAATGCCAACGAAAAAGAGCTTTGGAGCAATTTCAAAAAACAAA
>CAMLEX010000587.1 GCA_946479055.1 uncultured Bacteroidota bacterium
TTTTTGTTTTATCTGTTTCGCTTGCACAATGTCTTTCAACCAGTGCTCAAACTGATACTACAAAGAAATTATCCATTGACAGTATCATATTGCGTCAAAAAGGTATTATCCGCCGTTTAGGACAAAATTTATTAACTGACACCATCGGTGAAAATAACCTGGTGTTATTAAGAACCGATAAACCGTTTCAACGTTACCAGGGACGTATTATACGACATATAGTAGTCCAGACCTTACAATTTGGCATCCCCCTTACAGATTCGACAAAGCCCGATGATAAACTCAAACGGATTAAACGCCTTTCTAATAGGCTTCACCGGCGAACAAGGGAATTTGTGATTGCCAATAATTTATTCTTTTCTGAAAATGAAAAATTATCCCCCTATGTGATCAGCGATAATGAAAGGCATCTCCGGGATCTTCCTTTTATCCAGGATGCGAAGATCAGGGTATTCCCTGTTAAAGGAAGCCTCGATTCAGTAGATGTGATTATTGTTACTAAAGATGTACTTTCTATTGGCGGCAGTTTCAGGTTGCACAACGCTGAAAGCTTGTCCATAAGCTTAAAAGAAGATAATTTTTTAGGATGGGGTGATCGTATACAAATACAAAACCTTTACGATATGGAAAGAGAAAGACGCTTTGGGCAGGGCTTTGAATATATCAAAAGAAATATCGGGGGAAGTTTTGTGGATGGGACTGCAGGTTTTTCAAATTTCAATAAAGCTTACAGCAATGGAAAAAGGGAGGAAACTATAGCTTACTTCCGGTTAACGAGACCGCTTGTTAACCGTTACCTGGAATGGACGTATGGATCAGAAATGGAGTTACATAAAACTTATAATTTTTATAATACCGATTCTTTATACAAGCAGGATTTTAAATACAAATACAATATTGTAGATGCATGGGCAGCTTGGAATATGGATGCCGATAAGCCAGATGGCAATAGTAATAAAGCCCGTTCACGGCGGTTGATCGGGCTGCGGGTGCTGCAACAAAAATTTTCAGACAAGCCTTTAAAATATGATAATGAATACCATTATAGTTATGCCGATTTAAAAGCTGTATTGGGCTCTTTTTCTATTTTCAGGCAAACGTTTTATAAAACAAGATTCATCTATGGATTTGGAAGAAATGAAGATGTACCAGAGGGCATGGAAGTGTCCTTCACCGGGGGATGGACGAAAAAAGACGGACGTGAAAGGCCCTACACAGGCATAAGTTTTGAATACTATTATTTTACGACCGCCCAGCATTATTTTAATTTTACTTTCCGTACAGGAGGTTATTTGTATAAAAAGAAAATAGAGGACATTGACCTGTTGGCGGAACTTGAATATTTCAGCCGCCTGCATCATCTTGAAAGAAACTGGAAACAACGTTTCTTTTTGAGCGCCAGCTCCGCTAAGCAATTCAATTATTTATTAAATGAACCGCTGAGACTTGAAAGTGAATACGGTCTTCGTGAATTAAAAAACAATAACCAGTTAGGCGATTTGCGGCTCACATTAAAAGGAGAATCTGTTTTCTTTAGTCCATGGTCTGTTTTATTATTCAGGTTTGCTCCATTTGTTTTTGCCAACGGATCGTATTTCAATTTAAAGTTGGAAAATAAATCTGATCCTAAAATATACGCCTCAATAGGAGGAGGAGTTCGTATACGTAATGAAAGCCTGATCTTTGGTACCACCGAATTCAGAGGTATGTATTTCCCCAGGAAAAATTTTCAGAATAGAAGTTGGCGTTTTGAGGTTAACACCAATATCCGTTTTAAATACAACCAGCAATTTATTAAGCGGCCGGAATTTGTAAGGATAAATTAACAGGACCATGCAGCGGTAAGCCACGAATTGCATAAAATTTTCACGAAAGGAAGAAGCTGATTTTTGTCAATTCGTGTAATTCGTGACAACAGGAGAAAGAATTAATTGAAGCCTAGGTCGGCTCAATCTTTTAAATTGCAGACCACAATTGCTGCTATGAATAAAATTTTCAACTACGGAATAGATCAGTTAACAATAAGGCAAACTCTTGACATTGCTTCAGGTAGTATAAAAGCTGTTTTAAATGAACAGGCAATACAAAAAATAAAAGCCAGCCAGCAGCATGTTGCATCAATTGTTGCTGATAATAAAACAGTATATGGAATTAATACCGGCTTCGGTATTTTAGCCAATACACCTATTTCGGAAGAAGACACGGCGACCTTGCAATATAAAATTCTGCAAAGTCATAGCGTAGGAGTGGGGGAACCTATTCCTATGGAAGTAGCGAAGATCATGCTGATCACAAAAGTACATGCCCTGGCACAGGGTTATAGTGGAGTACAATTAGAAACATTAGAAAGGATAACCTGGCATATAGAAAATGACGTAATACCAGTAGTGCCTGAAAAAGGTTCTGTGGGTGCATCGGGTGACCTGGCTCCGCTGGCGCATTTGTTTCTGCCTTTGATCGGGCTGGGAGAATGTTATTATAAAGGAGAAAGAAAAAACACTGCAGCTATTTTTCAGCAGGAAAATATCAAACCAATTCATTTGGGTCCCAAAGAAGGGCTGGCGCTTATCAACGGTACTCAATTCATTTTAGCCTTTGCGGTAAAAGCAGTGCAACGAATGCACAATTGCCTGGAAGCTGCAGACATCATAGGCGCTATGACTTTGGAATCCTTAACAGGTACCAATGCGCCTTTTGATGAACGTTTGCACCAGCTTCGTCCTTTTGCCGGCAATAAATTAGTGGCGCAACGGTTAAGAATATTATTATATAATTCCGCCATCATGCAAAGTCATATTGATTGCGGTCGTGTACAGGATCCGTATAGTTTGCGTTGCATGCCACAGGTACATGGTGCATCAAGAAATGCATGGCTGCATTTAAAAGAACTCACCCTAATTGAATTAAATGCAGTAACAGATAATCCTATAATTTTTTCTGCCAATGATACGATCAGTGGCGGCAATTTCCATGGGCAACCATTAGCCCTGCCATTAGACTATGCCTGTTTTGCCGCTGCGGAAATTGGTAATATCTCCGACCGCCGTTGTTATTTATTACTGGAAGGAAAATGGGGATTGCCCATGCTATTGATGAAAAATGTTGGATTAAACAGCGGCTTTATGATACCTCAGTACACCACCGCTGCATTGGTAACAGAAAACAAGACACTTTGTTTTCCTGCAAGTGCCGACAGTATCCCTACATCATTGGGACAGGAAGACCATGTAAGCATGGGCAGCATCAGTGGAAGAAAGCTGAGTAAAATTTTGGACAATCTTGAATTCATACTTGCCATTGAATTATTAACAGCCTCCCAGGCCATTGAATTCCGCCGTCCGCATAAAAGCAGCGAGATACTTGAATTTGCTCATGGCTATGTCCGCAATCATGTTGGCTTTGCCGAAGAAGACAGGATCTTCGCCGATGATATTAATAAGATGAAAAACATTATCAGCGATTTTAGTTTTGTGGAGAAGGTGAATGAGTTTGCGGCGGGGAAAGAAATAAGTCTGAACAAAGGCTTTGAAGCATTTGTCTGAACTGGGATATGTGAGATGTATTGGATTTTTGAGAAATAGACTTTCTTATCCCACAGACAACACATTTCACGCAAAGCCCGCAAAGAAAAATAAGTCGCAACGTAAGAGTCTCTCTTTGCGTTCATTGCTTCTTTGCGACCGCTGCGTGAAACTTCCAATCCTTTAAATCCTCCCCCAAGCCCCATTCAGACAATACATTTCACGCAAAGCCGCAAAGAAAAATAAGTCGTAACGTAAGAGACTCTTTGCGTCCGTTGCGTGAAATCCTTTTCCCACTCATCTCAAAAATCCCATCAATCCCAGTTCAGACAA
>CAMLEX010000588.1 GCA_946479055.1 uncultured Bacteroidota bacterium
TTTATCAAATTCGGCAAAATCTCCCGGCAGGTCATTTTCATTGCCTAATCCCCAGACGATCACCGAAGGATGATTGTAATGTTGTTCGATCATATTTGTCAGCATTCTTCTTGCCTGGGCTTTGTATACATCACCACCAAGCCCACCACGGCACCAGGGAATTTCTTCCCATACCAATATGCCAAGGCTATCACACAGATTCAAAATAATTCTTGATTGCTGGTAATGACCGAGACGAATAAAGTTTACTCCCATTTCTTTCATCATGATCATTTCCTGCCGCATCATATCTTCTGTCATAGCAGCTGCAACACCAGCATGATCTTCGTGACGATGTGTTCCTCTTAACAGCAATCTTTTTCCATTCAACAGGAATGGTCCTTTTTCAACAAACTCAAAATGGCGGAAACCGATCTTTTCCGATTGCTTATACTCACCTGCTGCAACTTCTACAGTATATAACAGCGGAACATCGGCAGACCATAACAGCGGTTTCTTAACAGCAATTTCTGCCAGCCCCACATCTTCTTTTGTTACATTAATCTTTCTCGAAAGCTCCTGGACCAATTTTCCTTTTGGGTCAAACAATTTAATCATTACATCGGTTTCCGCCTGCGGTATTGGATTATAAAAACGGGTTTTAATAATAAGCTTGCCTGTTTTACCGGTTTTATCGGCTTCGGCAAATGCAAATAATTTATCAATAGATAAGGTAGGTGTATAAACAAGATTAAGATAACGATAAATGCCTCCGTACAAATTAAAATCAGAAAGATCAGAAGGGACCATTTCAAGGTCACGGGAATTATCAGTGCGGATAGAAACAGGAATTTTTCCTTTGAATTGTGTTTGAAAAATATCTGTTTTCTTAAACGATTCTACTGCATCGGTGATATCCACCGTGAATTCGTCGTAGCCACCAACATGTGAACCAACTTTTGTTGAATAAACATATACATCCGTTTTTTGCCCGGCTCCTTCGAAGTGTAAAAAGGTTCTGCCATTGGTATATGGATTTTGAATGTCTAATTGTGTCCGATACCACGACGGCCCCTGGTAATAATTCACGTCAGGATCAACCGCATCTTTCGCATTTACACAATGCGGCAACGAAACTTTTGTCCATAGAGGAACATCTTCAGGATTGCCTTGTTTTACAGGACGTACAGCTTCCCACACCCCACCAATATCCTGTTTGAGAAATTCCCAGCTATTAAGAAGTCTTGTACTGTATTGGGCCTGGATTGACTTTATACCTATAAAAAAGAATATTAATAAAGTTCTCATTTAATATGAAACATTTTAAAAGAAAAAACCGGCGATATAATACCGGTCTTTTTGTTATTCTATTATAAGCTGAAAAAAATTATCCCGTATAAAATTACTTATCAGAATTATTCATAACTATACCGGAAAGGATGTATCGTTTTATCAAAAACGTGAATCTGCCCGTTTGCAGCGAAGTAGCCCGCGGTACGATCCTCTATCCTGTCATTTATAGTTATAGGAGACCTGTCATTATTCCCCATTTTCAAATTCATCTTTCCTTCCGGATCAAAACCAGATCCCCCTGTAGGATAAACCAGGGTAATAGTAGCAGCGGACCCCACCTCAGGATTAGGAGTAGTTTTGGTAATCACCCATGCCAACCTGGTGTCAGTATACGGCACAACAGTGTTGGCAGGCAAAAGAGTAGATACTGATTTATTTTCTACAGTCAGGTTAGTAAAACCATGTTCTCCTTCTATGATCAGGTATAAAAAATAATTTTTTACTGTTTCTTTTGAATACTCATTCCAACTTGTTGCAGGACGGGTTGAGTCTACTGTGGGAGTGACCACTGACTTTATCGGGGCTCCTGTTCCATCCTTAACAACGATGGGATGGTCAAAGAAAAAACCACCGTTTACTTTACCTGACGAAATCGTCCTGACAGCATTGTTGTGAAGGAAAATATAAGTTCTTCCCGGCTTTTCATATTCAGCCAGGTCAATACCCGCATAATCGATTCCTAACTTCATCCATTTAAAAACTGTATCATTTGCTACAGTAGGAGTTTCACCTCTTGTAAGCAGAAATTCCTTTGCAGTCATATTTATATGAGGATCCAATTCATACTTAACGTATTCATAATCTTTTTGCATTTTATAGCATCCCGAAAAAAAGAAGGCCATAGCAAAAAGTAAACTGATGCATTTAAAATTCAATTTTTTCATGATAATATCTGTATTATTCATTTTAAAAGTCGCTAATGATTTTGTATCTCCTCTACTTCAGCAAAACCTGATTCATTTTTTACTAATCCGTATAAGGTGGATTTTGACCTAAAAGATTGTTTGCATTCAACACATTCCTGTGTAGTGGCCAAAGGTATTTTCGCTTATCATTTTTATCTGTACCAAAACCATCAGGAGCCGCACCCTGGAAAATTTGCCTGCTCACCATTACCGGATCCATTACCTGGTACACATGATCAGTCCGAACCAAATCAAACCAACGCTTTCCTTCCGCAAACAATTCCCATTGTCTTTCCTGGAGAATCGCATCTTCCATAGCAGCTTCTGTAGTAAACTGGTCAGGAGTATATGCCGGATTTCCAGCCCTGACATGAATAAGGTTCAGATACTTTAGTGCGTTAGTGAGATCGCCTTTCTTGTTTAATGCTTCGGCATACAAAAGATACTGATCCGCTAAACGATACATGGTTACGTACACATTTTTATCCGTGCCAGTAACAGCAGTATAAGTAGTACCGGCAGTATTATAAGATCCCGGGTAATATTTCCATACCTGGGCCATAGTGGCCTGGTTTACATTGAATGTTTGCTTAGGTCGAATATCTGTTGTGCTTTTAACCCATTGATAATTGGGCAGAACAGTACCTTGTGTATTGGTTCCCTTAAATATCTCAATACTAACTCTTACCGGTCCATTATTTACTGATGATGAAACCGCCGTCATACAAGGACATCCATTAGAGTTTACATTCCAATTAATATTAAAGATCGCTTCGTTACTTCCCGTAGGATTTGTAAATACATTTTTCCAGGTAGCAGTGGGCTCAAGATCAGCTGCCGAACCGCCACTTCCTGTAGCGCCTGTGCCTGCTGCATTGTATACTCTGCCTACCGGACCTCTTGCTTTAAAAAGATTCTTAAACCATATGATTGCGTTGTCATAATCTTTTCTCCACATATATGCATCAGCCAACATAGCACATATTGCTGCTTCGCCAATATACCATACAGGAGCGTTGGATGCTTTCGGTACTAACTCATAAGCAGTATTAAGGTCAGTTATAACCTGATCGAGCACTTTTGCCTGGGGATCACGTGCCTGTTCAGGTTGTACAGTTCCATCCAAATAGGGTGTCGTACGCAACGGAGCATCGCCCCAAGTTCTAACAATATAAAAATAAGCCAGAGCCCGCATAGCATAAGATTGTGCCATGTAACTATTGAATGTCGCATTGTCCAACTGGTCTTTGGGACTACCAGCTGCAATAACGTTTATTTGCGGAAATTTAAGAATGTTCAGGTTGGCCATGCCAATGAGTCTATACAAGCCTGTCCAGTCTGTGAAATCATTACCGGGTGTCAGTGCATTATAATGCATCTCCCTTACGGCGACACTGTTCCCGGTACCAGGTGTACTTTCAAAATTATCTGAACGGGTTTCTCCCCAATAAGTGAACCTGTTCTTAAACTGCGCTTCGCCAACCATTTGCTGTTGCAATTGCCCATACATTGCTGCAATAGCGGCATCTGCATCATACTTACTTCTGTAAAAATTTTCTAATGTTCCATCAGACAGAGGCTTTTCATCCACCAGTTTTTTGCAACTGCCTAAGATA
>CAMLEX010000589.1 GCA_946479055.1 uncultured Bacteroidota bacterium
GCAAAGAGAAAAAGATTAAGAGACGGCCCGCCAATTGGTGGGCCGTCTCTCATTTTTCGACGGTAGAATAAGTTTTCGGATTGCTCGAAGTTAAAAGGGATGTCTGAAATTTCAGACATCCCTTTTAACTCTTTTTCTCTCCTGAGCTGGTCGAAGGAAATCTCTTAGCCCGGCATCCGGGAGATATATTTTTCTATCTGTTTTATCTGGTCCACGATCTGCGGAGTAGTAGGTTTCAGTGCTTTTGTTTTGCGGAAAAAATCTTTAGCAGCCCGAAACTCTCTTTTATTCATCATGATACTGCACATCTGTAAATAAGCGGCCGCTTCGTTTTCTTTATCAGGTAGTCCTTTGCGAATAGCCGAACGGATATAATTCTCGGCTTGTTTCAGATCATTTTTTTGCATGGAAAGCATTCCCATCTGCAACAGGCTGGCGCCTTCAGCTTCCTTCATCGGCATTCCCAGGTCAAGCCCTTTTTTCATCATCTTTTCCGCACCATCAAAATCCTGCTTCATCATAGCGATGTTTCCTTTCAGTGTATAATATACCGAACGGATGGGTTTATATAAAAGATTAGGGAACTGGATGGAATTCAATACTTTTTCAGCTCCGTCCATGTCGCCGCTTTCCATATAAGATTGGATAAGCCGCAACGGACCAAAAAAGAAATGACCAAGTATTAGGATCAGTCCTACAAAATAAAGGGGAAAAGCAGGCCAGAAACCGGCTGCAGAATTAACATATCCGCCTAAAACCGCCTGGGCGATGCCAATCCAGAGGCGATATTTTATCAATAGATTATAAAACTTCATGTTCTTGTTTTGTTAAAGCGGCAAAGGTAACGGACTACGGGGAAAGAGAGAAATGGAGAATAGTCAACAGTCGACAGTCAATAGTCCATAGCCAGAGGCTGTGGGTTAAGAATTCGTTGATTATAATTCAGGGTTCCATTTTTCATTTTTGACTTTTCACCTCTGATATTCGACTGAGGATTGAAAATTCGTTGATTAATTGAAAGTTTCATTTTTTTCTTCTGACTTCTCACAACTGACCTCCGACTTCAGACTTCCGTCTCTTTCCCTAGCTCTCTTCTTCAAAATAGATCTTATAATATTTCTTGCCAGTCATTTCGTCTATTCCTTTTTCTATCAGGTCGCGGCGGCCATGGATATAGATATGAAAATTCTTATCCAGCTTCAGCACTGTCTTAAATACCCGCTGTTGTTTTTTTACAGCTGCCAGGTGAATGTCAAATTCATCTTCTATTTCAAAATTCCGCGATGCTTCAAAGTTTTTTTTATGATCCATAAAAGCATTGACCACTTCGGGGTGATGAATCACTTCTTGTGTAAACTCCTGCAGGCTGAATTGTTCCTTTGTTTTAAAATAGTCCATCGAACGGTTCAGCAGATCCACCTGGTCGGTTTTGGTTACTTCAAATTTTTCAGCATATTCATTGGTGATAAAATTTTTACAAAGGCTTAAATATTTATCGGTATGATGATAACTATCCGCCCAGGGCTTCACCTGTAAAAAATCAGTGACCCAGTATTGCGCATCCTGCTGTTTGTTGGTATTGTCCACTACACAAACCTTGTAACCATCCACTGTATTGGTTTTGAAGATAAGGCAGCCTTTGTCCAGCTTATTGATATTGATGCCTTCTTCCTGCGTCAGCTCCCATTGTTTTTCCCGTGGAAATATTTTTAAAAATGTTTCTTTGGTTTCTGATTTGAAAATGCCAATAGCCTGTATATAATCTTTTTCAAAAGGAACTTTATCAAATAGGGCTACATACAATTCGCCTTCTTTCACTTTGCTGTGGGTAGACTTGCTGTAAAGAAATTGAGCCAGCAATGTGGATTGCTCAATGAAACTGCCGCCGTCTTCAAAGATCCTGCTTACATACGTATACACTTCGTTCAAAGAAAGATCACTCAAATGAGTAAATTGATGCAATTCATTTTCGTTAAACGCTCCAAGAAAATAACGGGTAAGCAGTTTTGTAACTATTTCATCTTCTATCGTAAGTGTCTCCTCAGACAGCCGGAGTTCTTCACCACGGGTGGGGTTGCCTACTTTATGAACGATTACTTTTTGCAGTTCTACATCATCAATGCCTGTCATGCCTTTTTATTAAGGCGGCGAAGATAGGAGCTAAGAGATCAAAAGAGAAAAAGAGTAAAAGAGGGGAGTGACTTTGTTTCCCACCAACACCAAGCACACAAAGTTTTGTTCTCCGTGTACGTGGTGGCTTTGTGGGAGAAATATTTTCAAATTCTTATACTACCTAAAAGAGAGAGCATTAAAATTCCTATAGTGCCTGGATTTATTTGGGGAATTATGATAAAACAAGTTTGAAAAGCAGGAAAACAAGTGTTAACCCCAAAATATCATTCCTTTGCGTCGTTGATCTCGATCCAGTAACCGTCCGGATCTTTAAACCAGATCTGTTTTACACCATCCACCCGCAACTGAACGCTTTTTTTCTGACCGGCCCAGTTCTCATATTCAATATTATTTTTATTCAGTATCGGGATAAAATCACTCACTGAAGAGACGGAAAAACAAAGATGTGCATTCTTGTCATGTGGAGTTGGTGCCGCAGCGCCACTGATCACATGAAGATGGCCTTGCGGCCCGATGCTGAACCAGGTATGCCGGCCATCATGGAAAGGTTCGGGAATCGTATCCAGCCCGATGATATCACGATAAAATGCTGAGCTGGTCTGCAGGTTTACTACATAAATAGCGATATGATTAAGACGGGCTTTGGTTTTAATAGTTTGAGCGGAAGCATTTTCCGGAGAATGGAAGACTGACATTATAAACACAAAATATAGTACAAAATTCTTTTTCATATTGATGATTAACGGGAGAAAGATAGGAAAATACAATAACATAGGCTGCAGACTGTTTACAATTGGTCGCAATATATTATTTTTGCCGCCCGTTGGTCCCGTAGTTCAATGGATAGAATAGAAGTTTCCTAAACTTTTGATGTGAGTTCGATTCTCGCCGGGACTACCAAAAAAAAGTAATGCCTGCCGGTCAAAACTCCGACGGGCATTTTTTTCAAGCTTTTTCGCATACTATTTATTTTTCCTTTAAGCCATAACAAGCATTTTTGCACAGGCAAAAGAAAAGATTCTTACAACCCTAATCAAATAAAAGAACGAATGGCCATCAAAAAATATGAACTCTAGGATGCAGAGATAGCCGCATTGGAAACCAAGCTAGAAAATATAAAACGATAAAGCAGAGTATGATGCAGCAATTGCTGATGGGTAAAATAAGATTGATATAATTTAGGAATAATGGCAGTTAATATACATAAGAACTATTGTTACAGGATATATCATATCCAGAACCTGCCGCATATTTTACAGTCAGGTTTATGTACCAAAAATCATCCACAAGCCAACCCGAATTTTATATCCATTGGCAATCCCGGCATTATCACCAGCAGGGGTGTTGCCCCAGTTCGTATTGCTGGATATGGCAATATAGGAGACTACGTTCCTTTTTATTTTACGCCCCGTTCCATTATGCTATATAACATTGTTACCGGCTATTGGGCACCCTTAGTGCCGAAAGTGCCAAGGGCTGATATCATTATTGTTAGGTGTGAAATAAGAAAATTGGCCTCCTTAGGTCAATTTTTCTTAACAGACGGACAGGCTAATGATGCTCTTACCAATCATTATAACAATGTGGCACAAGCTAATATCGACTGGGTCAGTATACAGACAGGCAATTTTACCAAATCGAATGGTGATTTTGACAGACCACGCCGTTATCAGGCAGAGTTTTTGGTGCATTATCACGTTCCGGTGGAGGCCATAGAAT
>CAMLEX010000590.1 GCA_946479055.1 uncultured Bacteroidota bacterium
ATGGCCATTTCAGTACTGTTGGGTCCGGGTATTAAATTAGTCGCTCCTATCAGGTCTAGGAAATGCTGTTCACTCATCCACTTACGTTTATTCACCACTTCATCCTGCATCATGGCAATATGAGTTGCCGGCCCGCCAAAAGCGATCAGGCCCAATTTGGAAAATAGTTTTGCAAGTTCTGAAACACTGTTTTTTTGCCCTGTCATACGTTTTTATATCTGCAACAAAATGAAAAGAAAAACCCGGGTAACTTTTTATGATAGCTGAGTTATGAACAAAGATGCAAAAACCTTTTTTGAAGAGCGGGAAGTTTTGTGCCGGGAGTAAAAGAAAAAAAATTGTTGCCGCAAAAAAAAGAACTGCCTTTTATTATCCTGTTCTTTAATTATTGAAAGCGTAATGAGTTATTTTTTGATGACGCGTTTTCTGATGATGGAGTCATTATGGATTACCTGTAATGTATAAACACCTGCTGGTATGGTTTGCACTGCAGTAAGATTAAGGTTATTGGTCCCAGTATAAAGAAGGTGTTTATTCTTTAGCATTATTCTTCCCGCCATATCTACAAGGTTGACTGTTATTGCCGCATTACGATCAGTATGTATAGTAAAGGCAAGATTGTTACTGAAAGGATTAATCATATTGCCAATCTCAAAACCCGGCATATTCTTTCTTAACTGAATAATAGAAGAATATTTCTTTTTGCCATCAGGCGTTACAATGATGAGCCTGTACCAGGCCTTATCAAAAGACGTGGGGTCAATAAATGAGTAATGATTTATTCCGGATTGATTATTATAATTAGCAAGAGTACTTGTGGTGGTGAAATCGCTTCCGTTATAACTTCTTTCTATAATAAATTGTAAGGATGATTCTTCTTTGGATGTGCTCCAGGAAATGGTGGCTTTGTCGTTAGTCAATTTGCCGTTGAACGAAAGAAGTTCTGTCTTCAGAATGGGTGTACAGTCTATTACATTTAACGTAATGATATTGGTTGGGTCATCCGTAACCTGGCAAGAGGCATTGCTGAGGTTAGAAGCCGTGGTGGCAACAATAACCCTATAAAGATCTGCACTATTGGCCTGTGTGGTATTACCCGGGGGAATGGTGTATGAAGTGATATATTGGTACCCGTTTGCGGTTGGTATAGGTGCGCCCACGGCAGATGAAGTTATATTTGTCCAGTTAGTTCCGCCGTCGGTACTTCTTTGCCAGATATAATGAATATAATTGTCAAAATAAGACCGTACCGTATCATGAATAGTTAAGGGACTTGCTTCGCAAACATTGGGGGAAATGGAAGGTGAATAGCTCATGGTTGGCAAACAGGTTGTGATCGTGATATCGTCCATCGCCCAGTCATTGCCCCCACCGCCCTGGCCATTGTTACGAATGGAAAATGTCATGTTAGTTTGCGCAACTCCAGTTCGGAATAAGAACCCTTTTTTGATCCAGCCTGATGTATCTATGTTTCCGCTGCTGTAGCGGTCGACGCCATCCAATACAAACGTAAGATTAGGTAAAACCCCCGGCACATATTGCGAAACACCGGTAGAATCGATTCCACAGGTCGGGCAAATATTTCTTACCCAAGCTGAAAATTCATAATCAGTATTAGGGCAAAGCCCTGTGATATCCTGGCGATAAACTTCCGAAGCTACATAGTCAGCATTAACCATCAGCATATAACCGCCAGGGCCGGTTGCTCCCGGAGGGAGATTGCCCGCCTTAGTCGCGGTTCCGGAATGGTCACCATCTATGTCCCAATGCCCATTGAACATACGGTTATTACAATTATCGAAAGCTGTTGGGGCAGGAGGGCCAGCGCAGTTTGGAACCCGTTTTGCAAATTGATTCGTACTGCTTCTGGGACTGATATTGTTCACGATAGCATAGTTTCCATCGCCCACTGCCTGGCTAGCTGAAACGTTGTTAAGATAGTTGTAGCCGGGTATCAGAAATGTAGGAGCTGTTGATCTGTTCAGTGTATTCCCTGTTCCAAAAGTTCCTCCAAATTCCCCAGCTATATTTATACCGATTTTATCAGCACACAGGTCTGCCGGCTCACTGATAAGTATCTGGTATTGGGTAGCTGTAAGAGGAGGTCTGTCAGTACCTGTACTGGTGTTTTTATAAATAAGTCTCCCTGATCCCAATGTAATAATATCGCCGGGATTACCGGTTACCACTACCCGGAAGGAAGTAGCAAACAAAAGACCACTGCCACCCCTTGGACGGGCCGAACTATTTACCTGTGGTGCGCCGGTTGTACTGGATGTAGAATTATTGGTAGGCGTACCGGGAGTTGTTGCAGAAGTAGAGGGTGTGCCGAATCCTAAATTAAGGCGGATCTGATATTCTCCCACTGGAGGTGCAGCTATATAGGTAGCTGCATCATCACTTGCGGCCAGGGTATATCTTTTATAGGTTAATCCTTCGTTCGTTATTACCCGGATGGAATCATTTGATCCTGTTAGCATTTGTGTATTGCTGGGAACATTATCAAGATACCGGACCCTGTAAGCAGTTCCTGATGTGATATGTATGGTCATCCTGATCTCCAGGGTGTCACCTTGTTCCACTACGCCGCCAATGGTTTTTTTAGAAACGTTTACGTAGCTGTTGCCATGTCTTATAGTAGGTTGTGCCAGGGAAAAGAAAGGCCCTAATAAAACAAAAAATAATCCTGTGACAGCAAAAAAATTTGTTCTTGCTTGTAAAAAAAATTTCATAGCAACTGGATTCGGCTATCCTGATGGATAGGCCACCAAAATAACCCAAGCCTGACCCCGGCACAATAGAAGAAATACGAGTTATTAATAGCGTAAATACTGTCCAGGTAAAAGTGTAACTACTCTTAGAGATGCTGGGTTTGATTTATATTTTGTATCGGCAAGTTCAGATAATGAAAAAGCTGCCAGGTGTTGTTGAAAAATGTCAGATCTGATATTTCAAAAAAAGTAACCATATAGCCGAACACGGGCTAAAATTATTATTGCGTTTCAACTGATGAAATACAATGGAAGATCATTGACTTTACACGACGTATGTATGCAACAGTCAGCGGATTTATAGAAACAGAATAATAATCTGTTCATTACTACTAACAGGATTTCAGCCGGATTGTATTGCATGGCGATGTCTGTTGCAGGAGTTGATCAAAAAGTTAGATATCAGAAATTATAAATAGCAGTTATTAGATTCTCATTTCATAGTTAGTTGTTTTTGGTTGATTTTTAGCCCTTACTCTGAAAAGTAAGGGCTTTTTGTTGGATACCGGGAATGCTTGCTTGCTTTGATAAACTACATTTGCAAAATATGTACACCCTCAAGAAATCACTGGGCCAGCATTTTTTGAAAGATGAGAATATCTGTCGTAAGATCGTATCCTCTTTACAGGAACATCCTTTTACGCAATTGCTTGAGGTAGGTCCCGGTGGTGGTGCATTGACGAAATATTTATTACAACTGGATGCTATTGATTTTAAAGCAGTGGAATTGGATGATGAAAAGGTTGATTATCTTTTAAAGACGTATCCAGTCTTGAAAGGAAAGATCATTCACCAGAGTTTTTTGGAAATTGAAAAACCCTTCACGGGTCCATTCACTGTGATTGGTAATTTCCCATACAATATCTCTACGCAAATTCTTTTTAAAATACTGGAATGGAAAGATGAAGTGGAGTGTGTGATTGGCATGTTTCAAAAAGAAGTGGCGCAACGGGCAGCATCTAAAGCGGGCAATAAAGTGTATGGCGTTCTCAGTGTGTTGGTGCAGGCTTTTTTTGAAGTGGAATACTTGTTTGATGTAAATGAACAATCTTTTACCCCACCTCCAAAAGTAAAAAGTG
>CAMLEX010000591.1 GCA_946479055.1 uncultured Bacteroidota bacterium
ATTTCAGCCGGATTTTTCTGAGCATATATTTTTACTTCTTCACCATTTACTACAATAGAATTGTCGGTAGCTTTCACGTCGGCACCAAAACGCCCCTGAGCTGTATCATATTTCAACAGGTGTGCTAAAACTTTTGGACTGGTCAGGTCATTGATTGCTACTACCTCAATTCCTTCCATTTTATATATTTGTCGATAAACGAGACGACCGATTCTTCCAAAACCATTGATAGCTACTTTAACTGTACTCATAATTGTAAGAAAATTTTAGTTTTAAAAATGCCGGGCGAAGTTAAGAAACCGTTTCTGGTTTCTGGTTAAGAGTTGCAGGTTTTTGTAACCAACCCCTGAAATTCTGACTTGCTGCAACTTTCTTCAGCTATTATTGTTTTGTCCGTTATCTTATTTGATCTCAGACAAAGAAAATTTTTTGGCAGGAAACTGCTGCACTCCTATCTTTGCCGTCCCTTAAAACGGCCCGTTCGTCTAAGGGCTAGGACACCACCCTTTCACGGTGGTGATACGGGTTCGAATCCCGTACGGGCTACCAAAAAAGTCTCAGTACAGCACGAATCCCCGCAAATCGAATGTTTGCGGGGATTTTGGCTTTCACTACTCCCCGGTTTGACACGCTTTCCGTCACATTTTGGTTCACCAGTGCTTCACCAAAAACATCAATTTCACAAAATCAAAAGAAAAAAGATGAAAGCGAGTATCATTTATTTCCCCAATGCATCAAAAAAAAGTCAGAAAAATGGCAAAATCCCTATGTACATGCGAATTTGTTTTAGAGGGTTGAAATCAAAAACCAGATTAAACGCAGAAATAACTGAGCAGGAACTTCCGAAGTGGGAGCCCATAACAATGCGATTCATGGAAAGAAACGCTGCAATCAATCATATATTAAACAGGCTAGATCAAAAATTCAGCGATTTCGTGATTTTAAATTCCACTAATCTTTCAATGCATAACGCTGCCTATATAAAAGATTATATACTGGGCAACTATAAGGTGCAAACAACAACTGTAATAAACTTTATTGACAACTATTTTGAAAATGAAGTAGCTAATAATATTAACAGTTGTACCTGAATCCGTTTATCAAGACGATATAAAGCTGTAAATTTATACGCAACATAATAAATGTAAAATCAAACAAATGATAAAACCAATCATTACCATTGAATATTGCCCTAAATGTCACTGGCTGCTACGGGCCGCTTATATGGCACAGGAATTTTTAACCACTTTTGAAAATGACCTGAAAGGAGTAACACTCCAACCCAGCGAAGTAAACGGCGATTTTCATATCAGCGTTGATGATAAAAAAATATTTGACCGTAAGGAGTACGGAGGCTTCCCGGAAATCAAAGAATTGAAACAATTAGTTCGTGACATAGTAGCTCCGGGCAAAAGCTTAGGCCATACGGATACAAAACCACATCATCACGACAGCCATTAGTATAAAAGACTTTTACTGATTTCAAATTTTAAACCTCAAATTGCTTTCATGTTAGGTGTTATTCTTTGCGGTGGTCAAAGTTCCCGGATGGGCAGTGATAAAGGATTGCTGAAACTGGAAGCCAATACCTGGGCGCAAACAGCTATTGATAAAATGACCATCCTGAATATCCCGGTAAAGATTTCAGTCAATAGCAAGCAATATACTGACTATGCAGCCGTATTCCCTTCAACAGATCTTGTTATAGATGATGT
Source organism: uncultured Bacteroidota bacterium (assembly GCA_946479055.1). The sequence continues at coordinate 1,716 of CAMLEX010000591.1, forward strand.
TACGCTGTCATTGAAAGGACCGCTGCTTGGTGTGTTAAGCAGTCATCTGAAGTTCCCTGATGAAGATCTGTTTATCCTTGCTTGTGATATGCCGTTGATGGAGCCGTCTTTACTCAATAAGTTATATACACAATATCAGCAAGAGCCATCCTTTAATGCGTATGTTTTTACCAATGAAGGAGAACCGGAACCGCTATGCGGGATATACAAATCAAAAGGCTTATCCCTCATCCTGGATATATTAATTTCCGGCAGGTTATTTAAACACAGTATGAAATTCATGCTGGATCATCTGAATGTTAAAACCATTCCTGCAACGGGTGAACAGAAAAAATTTTTCCGGAATTTTAATGCCCATGCAGAATTAAATGGCTTGTAGTCCAAGCAGGTCTTTTTCTGTTTTTAAAAAATCACTTTTTGAGCCTTCGCATAATGGGCAGGTATAATTATCAGCAAGTGATTCAAACGCTGTGCCCGCAGCAATATCATTTTCTGGTTCGCCGGCCTTTGCATCATATATCGTTAAGCAATGCTTGCATTGATGCACATATTCCGTTTCCGGCTTAATATCTTTCTCCTTACGGGGAAGAACTTTCTTTTCTGGTACAATTGTTTTGCTTGCACGATTTGTATAAAATGCAGCTACAGCCTGCCTCAATTGTTCAACCACTAAAAACTTTGGATTATTCCGGCTGAATACAAAACCAGTGCGTTCATTCGGGTTAAAATCATGTGCACATAATATATCGTACACACAAAACATTTCAAAACCGAAAATGCGCAGCAATGGTTTACGCCTGATCAATATACTGCTGAATACTTCACTTTTCCTTCTTGTCTTTATTCCGATGCAGATCCCGAAAGTGCGGGTATCTTCATTATTTAATTCTTTTACCAGGTATTGTTTTAATTGCAGGGCATCACTGCTGTTCTCTTCTACCTGGAAATTAAGTTCATTGGCTGCGTGGCGCATATTTACCTGGTGCTTCTCCAGCAAACGGTTCCAGGCTATTTTATCTTTTTCTTCAATACCCTTTACTATAACAGATTTCCAGGGAGTAGAGCATAACTGGCCGATCTTGGTTTCAAGACATAACAAACACAGTTCTTTTAAAAATGCAATGCTGAATAATTCATCACGACGATATATGCCCAACCAGTATTTATTATTGTAGCGATTCAATCCTTCATAATAAGGAAGATTGAAAGCAGGTAATACGGCTGGCTTTTCCGCCTGTTTTGTAATAAATTTTTCTATCGGAATTTTTTTGAACAACGACTCTCCATTTGCAGCAACATTATCATAAAACTCATCCTTATACTGAAAGATTATTTTTTCTATTTCCGCCGATAGTTTTGCCACATCATTGGTATAAGCCATCTGGTTCCATTCGCAAATAATATTGGTTTTGGGAAAACGTACGAACAAATGCCAGAAATGCTGATCACTTGCTGAAGCTACCCAATTGATATTGCCCGTAAGCATAGGAGTGAAACTCTGGTTGCTGTCTGAGATATTTATCTTGAGCCCGGGTTGATAATCCATCCCATCAAAAATATCTTTATAAACCCCTTCGCTCAACCAGGTATGATTGATAAAGACTTCCTCCGCGGCATAACTGCTGATGATATTGGGAAAATCATCTCTATCCGATTCAAATGGTACATCCAGTTTTTTTAATTCATCTGTCAATACCTGAACCATTTCTGATGGTACGTCGATCAGCAATTGCTGCCTCAGCCCAAAACTCACATAATAAATACCGGCTCCGGTAGCTGCCACCAGGATATTATAAAGCTCACCGGGAGATATAATACCTCCACGGAAATTGATCTTTATGGTAATTCTTTGTTTCATATCAAATCAAATTCCTTTAACGCCTTTGGAAAATTTTTGCTCTCATGTCCTTCCTTACACAACTTTAATAAGGCAAAACGCTGCAAGTTGGTCAACCCTGTCCATTGCTTTACAGAAATGTACAAACCGAACTCCCTTAGTTTTTCTTCCAATAAATCCGGTACCTTATCCAGGTTGGCCCAGCCCGGCTGCTGATCAATGGCTAAACCTGTTGCTTCTTTACTGGTATATCTTTTTATTAGTCCGGCCAGGTAATTATTATACTGCTTTGT
>CAMLEX010000592.1 GCA_946479055.1 uncultured Bacteroidota bacterium
GATATTTACTAACAGTGGAAAATCTTTTTACATAGATGAAAATGAAAAAGGAATCCCATTGTCTGAAAACCTAAGTATAAAAGTTCCTGTGTTTACAGGTGTGCCTGATAAAAAAGACCGGGTTAAAAAGGACAGTCTTCTGATGCAGGATATAAGAACGACAGCACAGTTTATTAGTCAAAATTCATTCTGGACATCACAGGTGGCGCAGATTGACGTAGCACCATCCGATGCGGATGGTTCCTGGGAGTTTGAGATGGTGCCGGTTGTTGGTAATCATCTTGTGAAGCTGGGTAGCGGAGAAAATATAGAACAAAAATTCAACCGCTTGTTTATTTTTTATAAGCAGGTGTTGGCAAGATCCGGGTTTGATAAGTATAAAACGATTGATGTTCGATATACCGGACAAGTAGTAGGAGGTAAAAGTGAGAATCCAAAAGTGGATTCAATACAGCTACGTAAAAATGTAGAAAACCTTTTGCAGCAAATAAAAAAGATAGAGAGTGAAAATGAAGCGATAGAAAAATCAATGACGCAAAACACTGCACCGATAGCAGAACCGGCAGATAGCGAAACTGTAACTGGTAACGAACCCGTTTCCAATAATCCTGATCCAAATCCCGCTGAAAAAAACCGTAATCCAAAACCTGCTGAAGAGAAAAAAATACCGAAGGCTGTGATGAAAGTGAGAAGGCAGTAGTGAGTTGTGAATAGATGCCTCGTAGGGGCTAAATGTTGGTAGTAAAGAAATTCGTATCCTGTCTCTCCGCTCCGTAGGAGCGGAACATAGCCGGGTAGAATTGATGCAGTACAAGAGTGCGACGCAAGGAACGATGCCCGCCCGTACCGAACGCTGGTATCAAAAACTAAAAACATAAGCGGTACGTTCGGGCGGGCCATGAAAACAGAACGCTGGTTAAAAAAAATATTTTAAACTCTTTCGATAAAACAACAACTAAAAACAACATTTATGAATCACGAACAACCCATTATTGTAGGTCTTGACATTGGGACAACCAAGATCGCAGTAATTGCCGGACGAAAGAACGAGTTCGGTAAACTGGAGATCCTTGGTTTTGGAAAAGCCAATTCCAACGGCGTAAAGCACGGACAAGTGCTGAACATTGATGAAACAATTAAAGCCATACGAACTGCCTTAGACAATTGCTTTGCTTCGAATCCTAACCTGGATATTAATGACGTGTACGTCGGCATTGCAGGTCACCATATCAAAAGTTTACAAACCCGTGGCGATATTGTACGGCAGGCGAATGATGAAGAAATTTCTCAACGTGAAATTGATCAATTGATAAGCGATCAGTATAAAACATATATTCCTGCCGGCGACCAGATCATTGATGTAATACCGCAGGAATTTACAGTAGATAATTTTCAGAACATACCAAATCCTATTGGTTATGGCGGCGTAAAAGTGGGAGCTAATTTTCATATCATCACCGGTGATAAAAATGCGATCCGCAATATCAACCGTAGTGTAGAAAAATCCGGCTTGCACACAAAAGATTTAGTGTTGCAGCCTCTTGCTTCTTCTTCCGCTGTTATGGCGCAGGAAGATCTTGAAGCAGGAGTAGCTATTGTTGATATCGGTGGCGGTACTACTGACCTTGCTGTTTTCTATGAAGGAATTTTAAAACATACTGCTGTTATTCCCTTTGCAGGAGAAAATATTACCAATGATATTAAAACCGGTTTGGGTGTTTTAAAAACACAGGCCGAGCAAATGAAAGTACAGTTTGGCAGTGCATTAGCCAACGAGGCAAAAGGTAATGCCTATATCACTATACCGGGTTTGCGGGGTATGCCTGCTAAAGAAATAAGTGTAAAAAGTCTTGCCAATATCATCCAGGCAAGAATGAGTGAGATCATGGATTTTGTTACTTATCATTTAAAACAAGTTGGCCTGGATAACAAAGCACTAAACGGCGGTGTAGTGCTTACAGGTGGTGGTTCACAATTGAAACATCTTATTCAACTAACAGAATATGCAACAGGCTTGCCTGCAAGAATTGGTTTTCCAAATGAACACCTGGCGGCAGGTCATATAGAAGAATTGGCAAAGCCAACTTACTCTACCTGTATCGGTCTTATTCTGAAAGGCTATGATGATTATGAACATAATCGTAAACAGTTTGAAAAAGAATATAAGAAAGTAGATGTGCCGGAGACGTTGAAAAAAGCTATAGCGCAGGAAGAGGCGGAAATTGAAATAGAAGAAGTGAGTATTGAAAAGGTAAAACAACGTAGAGGGCTAAACAATTTCTGGGGAAAGTTCAAGGATGGTATCATTGATCTTTTCAAAGAAGAGGAAGATAAGCATCTGTAAGACCTCACCTAAATCCTCTCCAAGGGAGAGGACTTTGAGAGTCTGAATTTGAAGAGTTCTTTTAATAACGACGTGAAGAAAAACTACTAACCCATTCAAAACGACTTTACGATTCCCTCTCCAGCAAATGCGACCAAAGCAAGGAGAGGGTGGGGTGAGGTCAAAAACTAAACGACTATGATACATTTTGATTTGCCAAAAGAAAAATCATCCATCATTAAGGTGATTGGTGTCGGCGGCGGCGGCGGCAATGCAGTGAACCATATGTTCAGCCAGGAAATTGAAGGTGTCAATTTCATTATATGTAATACCGATGCGCAGGCATTGGCCAATAGTGGCATTCCCAACCGGGTACAACTTGGGCCACATTTGACCCAGGGATTGGGTGCCGGTGCTAATCCGGATATCGGACGCCAGGCTACTGAAGAATCATTGGAAGAATTGAAAGGCATATTGGAAGTAAATACCAAGATGGCTTTTATTACAGCAGGTATGGGTGGAGGTACCGGTACAGGTGGTGCGCCTATCATTGCGAAAATTTGTAAGGACCTGGGAATACTTACCGTAGGCATTGTTACTACCCCATTCGCTTATGAAGGTAGAAAACGCCAGCTACAGGCGGATGAAGGTATAAAAAATCTGAAAGGATACGTAGATACGTTGCTGGTGATCAGTAATGATAAATTGCGTCATCAATATGGTAATTTAAAAATGCGGGAAGCATTTCAGCGGGCTGATAATGTATTGGCCACTGCTGCTAAATGTATCACCGATGTGATTAACAGTACCGGCCAGATCAATGTTGACTTTGCGGATGTATGCACAGTTATGCGAAATGGCGGTGTAGCTATCCTGGGTAGTTCGGCTGTAGCGGGAGAGGGCCGTGCATATAAAGCAATTGAAGAAGCGTTGAATTCACCATTACTGAATGATAATGATATCAGCGGAGCGAAATGGATACTTATCAATATCAATTCTGCCGAAGGTGAAAATGAATTTACGATGGATGAAGTAGAAGTGATTCAAAATCATTTGGTATCACAGGCTGGCGAAGGTACCGATGTGATCATGGGGCTTGGTTATGATAATACTTTAGGCAACAAGCTAGGTATTACACTTATTGCAACGGGATTTCAGCACAGAGATCCTTTTACAAAACCGGAACCTAAAAAAGAGGAAAAGAAAAAGGAAGAAAAAATTGTGATGGTATTAGGTCAGCCGGAACAACCAGTCAAAAAGGAAATGATACAGGCAGAAGAAATGAAAATATTGGCTGAAACAAAAAATGATCTGTTAGCTCCAAAGCTCGTAGATGAATCTATAATGCAGGATGCTCCTATGCCCGTGATGAATGATTTGATAGTAACGGAACATATAAAAGAAGAGGAACCAATCGTTCTTTGGGAGCTTAAAACAGATGAAAATTTACTTAGTAAAACCACTGGTGATAGCGGTAAAAATACTGTTGGTAAAATGGTTATGACGGAGAAAAAA
>CAMLEX010000593.1 GCA_946479055.1 uncultured Bacteroidota bacterium
AACACGAATCTTCGACGCACCTGTTGAAACAGTATGGAAGGCATGGACTGAACCTGAGCAGGTGATGCGTTGGTGGGGTCCGCAATTCTACACTTCACCTTATTGTAAAATAGATTTTCGGGAAGGCTGTAACTATGTATTTGGCATGCGGGCACCCAAAGAGCAAGGTGGCGGGGATATGTATGTTGCCGGCATTTACAAAAAAATAATTCCTATGGAGTTCATGGAGTTTGGCCAGGGCCTGAGCGATAAAGAGGGAAACAAAATTGATCCCACTATAATAGGGATGCCTGCTGATTTTCCGGAAGAGATACGAACCACATTAGTTTTTAAAGCAATGGGCGATAGGACAGAACTAATCGTTACAGAATATGATTGGAAACCAGGCCAGATGCGGAACTATTCAGAAATTGGCCTGAGCCAGAGTCTTGATAAGTTGGCCGGAATTTTGAAATAACTTTTACACTGTTATTGCATCGTTTCAAAGTATAGCAGTAATATCGAAAAGTGGGCAAAACGAAGCTTGTCGCAAACAATACTTTACATTGTCGCATTCACACCTCTTTAAAATAAATTTCTAAAACTATGTTTGTCTTGTCAAATTCTCATTAAACCATCTGCCTGTCGGCAGTCAATAATCAAATAAAATATAATGCTATGCAAAAGATCACCCCATTCTTATGGTTCGATGGTAGGGCAGAGGAAGCGGTAAAATTTTATGCTTCCATTTTTAAGAACTCAAAAGTTACCAATATAAAGCATTGGGGAGAGGGTAGCCCTTTTCCAAATGACCAGGTAATGACTGCCATCGTTGAATTGGACGGAATACAGTTTTATGCTTTCGATGCAGGCCCGCAATTCAAATTCACGGAAGCTGTTTCATTTTATGTGGATTGTGAAGATCAGAAAGAAGTAGATCATTTTTGGGAGAAACTCACCAGCGGCGGAGGACAGGAAAGTATGTGCGGCTGGTTGAAAGATAAGTTTGGTGTATCATGGCAGATTGTCCCAAAAGCTTTGCCCAAACTGATGAATGATAAAGATGCAAAGAAGGCAAAGAGAGTAATGAAAGCAATGATGCAAATGAAAAAAATAATTATTGACGACCTGGAGAAAGCTTATGAGGGAAAATAATCCATAAGAAATTAATTGTTGACCTTTCAAATGATTTGATCATGAACATCTATAGGCTGGAAAAAGACATTCATGTTTTTTGCAAAACAGCTGTATCATTTCCTGATGGTGTAAAGCAAGCACATGAGTCGCTTCATCGCCTGATCAGTTTTTCTCCTGAAAGAAAATATTTTGGATTGTCATGGATGAATGAAGATGGCGATATTATTTATAAGGCCGCAGCGGAAGAGCTAATACCCGGTGAGTTGAGTAAACATCAGCTTGAGCCCTTTACCCTTCGCAAGGGAGACTATATTTATATTGATGTAAAAAACTTTATGCAAGATATACCTGCCATAGGCCAGGCATTTAACGAGTTAAAATCAGATAAAAGAATAGATCCCGAAGGTGTAGCCCTTGAATGGTATCTTAATGAGGCCGATGTCAGGTGCATGATCAGATTAAAATAAACAAACAAAAAAATGAACCAGGAAGTAACAGGCTATATTCAAAAATTACCCAAATGGCAGGCGGATGTTTGTGAATCGCTTCGCAAAATGATTTATAAAACTATTCCGCCAGTGGAAGAAAGATTGCAATACGGCAAACCCCATTATTTAAAAGATGGTCACTATGCCTGTGTAGTATATGCTGCAAAAGATAAAGTGTCTTTCATGATCTTTAATGCCGGCAAGTTGGAGGAGATCAAAGGTTTTTTCAAATCCATGTCGGACCCCAACAGGAAAACAGCTACGATTACCGAAGGCCAGAAAGCAGACTATACACAGCTTGCTGGTCTTTTAAAGAAAGCTTCCGCTTCATTATAGCAAGTATTCTTAATTTTAGTACAATTACTAAACCCTGGTTTTATGATAACCCCAAAAACAAAGCCAAGCAATATTGACGAGTATATGGCAGGTTTACCTGAGAACATTCAAAAAATTTTGGAGGAACTCAGATCAACGATCAGGAAAGCCGCACCTACTGCGGAAGAAACTATTAATTACGGTATTCCAACCTTTACGTTAAATGGCAACCTGGTTCATTTTGCTGCTTTTAAAAATCATATCGGTTTTTATCCTGCACCTTCTGGCATCGAAGCGTTTAAGAAAGAATTATCAGTTTATGATGGGGCAAAAGGCTCCGTTCAGTTTCCTGTCAAAGACAAACTACCATTGGCACTTATCACTAAGATCGTTAAGTTCAGGGTGAAGGAAAACATAGAGCGGGCAAAGGAAAAAACAAAAAGTAAAAAAAATAACTAAAGCCGATGCCTGCCAAAAAAGCTGCCGTCAAACCAAAGGAAAGCAAGCCCGTTCCTTCAAATAGTCTTACCTCAAAACAGTTTGTTAACCGCTTAAAAACTTACCAGTCCGCAGACGAACAAAAAAAGATCCAACGCTATTTTAAATCAGGCGAAGGCCAATATGGCGAAGGGGATCAATTTATGGGAGTAAAAATGGGGCAACTGTTTTCATTAGCCAAAGAGTTTAGCGGTACGCCGGTCAGTGAAATTGAAAAGCTGCTTGAAAGTCCCATTCATGAAGTAAGAGCTGGCGCAGTAAGCATCATGGACAAAGAATCCCGCAGCAAAAAAATAACGGAGAGCCGGAGAAAAGAATTTTATGAATTGTACATGAGACGTCATGACAGGATCAACAACTGGGACCTGGTTGATCTTGGCTGTTTATACATGACCGGAAGTTACCTTTTTGACAAGTCACATGCCATCTTGTATAAATTAGCACGGTCTAAAAATATCTGGGAACGCCGCACTGCTATTTTGAGTACCTGTTATTTTATCAGGCAGGGAGATCTCGATGATACATTTAAGATCGCTGAGATCCTGGTTAACGACAAGGAAGACCTGATCCATAAGGCAACCGGGTGGATGCTGCGTTTTGCGGGAGACAAGGATCCTCAAAAACTGTTAGGTTTTTTAGATAAATATGCAGCAACGATGCCCCGTACACTTCTCCGCTACTCTATTGAAAAACTTACTCCAAAACAAAAGGACCATTATATGAGTATGAAAAAGATTAAGTAAAACAATAAGAGTTTATGTTACTAAAAAACAAAAATGCGATCATCTATGGTGCCGGTGGCTCTATCGGATCAACAGTAGCCCGTGCATTTGCAAAGCAGGGAGCTAACCTGTTTCTTACGGGGCGCAATCCTGCATCAGTTCAGAAAACAGCCAGTTTGATCATTGATTCCGGTAACCAAGCAGAAGCAGCGATAGTAGATGCATTGGATGAAAAAGCGGTTAACAATCACATGGATACAGTTTTGATTAAAGCTGGTTCTGTTGATATTGTTTTCAATGCTATCGGTCTTGAAGACACACAGAACATCGCATTGACCAAAATGTCGCTGGCTGATTTTCTTCGGCCGGTTACTATCGCAATGAATACACAATTTATTACATCCACTGCTGCAGGCAGGGTAATGATGAAGCAAGGTTCGGGAGTGATCTTATCCCTCACTGCAACACCGGGCGGAATTGGCTACGCTATGGTGGGCGGGTTTGGTCCTGCTTGTTGCGCTATTGAAAGCTTTTCAAGAGACCTGGCTTCTGAGTTAGGTCCCTATGGTGTCCGTGTTATAAACATCCGGTCGGCAGGATCACCGGATTCAAGGCCGTTTGTGGAAGCGATAGACAATGATAGTGAAGCAACAAATTCCTTTATCAAAAAACTGGAAGAAGATACGATGTTGAAA
>CAMLEX010000594.1 GCA_946479055.1 uncultured Bacteroidota bacterium
AAAAAGGTTTTTGTGCGTTAGTAATTAAAGCAAAAACTATTGATTGATCCAAATTGCCCGGGCAGGTCTACTGCAATAAAAGGTTCCGGTAGGTTCTGCCAAAAACTTCCAGCCCGAATTTATCTTTTGCATATGCAATATTATTTTCCTGCATTTGCTTTACTAGTTGCTTGTTCGTTATCAGCGTCTCAATATGCATTTGTGCCTTTGCTAAAATTTCGTGATCCGGTAAAGGATAATCTATAAGCAATCCATTCTCCTTATCTTTTACGTGATAAGGAATATCACCAACCTTTGTAGCAATAATCGCAAGCCCCCTGGCCATTGCTTCCATAACAACCATTGGAAAACCTTCGGACGTTGATAATAAAATTAATGCCTGGTGGCTTCTGTATATCTCGTCGATTATTTTTTCATCAACCTGTTCTCCTAAAAAGAAACCGTATCGCCGTAACTCACTGGCAATAACGGGTTCTACATTCCCCATAAAACTTATTTGCGCCGGAATATTGTTTTCATATAATTGCTTTGCCAAACGTATTATCAGATCCACCCGTTTAAATACTATGTCTCCCCTGCCCACATATAAAATCTTTAATAACCCGGACGTTGGTTGAAGTGGCGCTTTCGAATCTGGCAGCTTTATAGCATTAGGAATAAGAGCAATTTTCTTTTCATACTGTTCTGGAATACCCCTTTTTTTATAAAGCTCCAGGTGATCCTGAATAGCTGCATTGCTTATCATAACAGTGGTATGATAAAACCGGATAAAGGGAATGCGGATATACGAAAAACTGCAAAACGAATGAATTAATTCAATCTGCCGGATAGTCCTTTTTATATGTGGTGAAATTTTATACCCAAAATTACACTGCCCGTTGAAAACGACAGGAGCAACAGGCTGACCATTTATATAAGAGCTAATCATTCCCCTATAAAAGATATTCAAAAAATAAAGCCATTTATTATCGGTATACTTCGAAATATCTTTAATGGTTACATTAGGCCCGCTAAAAGCATGTAAAAAAGCCTGGTTAACAGACTTGCGTGTAAACCAGATCATTATTTTTTTATCAGGAAACTGCTGGATAATATCGCTGTGCACTTTTTCAGCACCCCCTACCTGGTAAAATGGGAAAAAGAAAACAATATCAAATCCTCCTTCTTTCATTGGTTTCAATAAGGCCCAAAGCCTTCCCAATATTATGAGCGGGAACATGATGATGGATTCTATCACCCGTTTTAAAAGAATAAGCCTATATAGAAACCGTGATAACATTAGTACTGTGCTTATTAAATCCTACAAACCTACATGAAAAGAGCATATAGCGTTTCATCGCTTCTTTTTAATACCTGCGACTAATTTTAAAAGAGAGAAAAAAGCAATGCCGGAAATATGGAAAAACTGGATTAATTTTTTAACAGATATATATCCCACAGTGAGTATGGTTTGCGGAACAGAATACGAATACAAACATGATAAGTAATATTCCAGCTTCGGTTTGCTGTTTTTGAATAACGCATAATACACGGCAAATTTTCTGAATAATAAAATTTTATCCTGATCAGATAGTTTTGTAAGCAGCAAGGGGATGTTTTTTTCAACAAACACTTTTTGCATATCAAAAATGACATGGGCCATAGTGCCAGTTAATGACGATTGATGCAACCGGTAATAATACAGATCAGTTCTGTTTAAATAAAGAAATTTACTGTGGAAAAAAGCTCTTAAAAAAAAATCATAGTCTTCAATTAAAAAAGTAGACGGGTTATATCCCTTATTCCTGTGATGAACGTCTGCTTTATACAAAAAACAAGCCCCGCCACCCTTCCACAGCATAAAACTTTTATTGATATCACCCAACTCAACTTTGCCATTCCCTTTTCCATCATCATCAATAGTAATGTAATTGCTATACACCAAATCAATATCCCTGTTAACTGTAATAGCTTTCACCAATTCTTCAATTGCATTATCTGCATAATAATTATCATCTGATGTCCAGGTAAAATAAGAGCCCCTGGCTATTTCAAAACCGGCATTTAAAGATTGCGGAAGTTTTTTATTTACCGCATTATCAACAATCCTGATCCTGCTATCAGCAGCTGCGTATTCCTTTATGATCTGCAAAGTGTTGTCAGTAGAACAATCATTTACAATAACCAGTTCAATATTAGTGTAGGTTTGTTTGATACAACTAACTATTGACTGGCGTATATATTTTTCACCGTTATATGTAGGAAGAATAATTGATACTAAAGGATCCATACACTATATAACTTTCTCTAAAATTTTCAATATATTTTCAGCTGCATGACCATCTCCATAAGGATTTACGGCTTTTGACATTTTATTGTACAATTCCGCATTGGTTAATAAAGCCGATAGTTTTTCTTCTATCATATCAGGGTCAGTGCCAACCAGTATAGCTGTACCTGCATCGATACCTTCTGTTCTTTCTGTTACTTCCCGCATTACCAATACCGGCTTTCCTAAAGATGGTGCTTCTTCCTGTATACCCCCGGAATCGGTTAACACAATATGGCTTTTTTCCATTATCCATAGTAAGTGTGGATAATCCAACGGATGAACCAGGTGCACATTTTCCATTCCTCCCAAAATTCTATTTACCGGTTCCTGTACATTAGGATTCAAGTGAACCGGATACACAACCTGGACAGTGTCGCTAAATTTTGTTGCAATATTTTTGATGGAATAACAAATATTTTCAAAGGGTTTGCCAAAACTTTCTCTCCGGTGCCCTGTTACCAGTATAATTTTTTTACCGGGTTGCAAGTAATTAAATGCTGCCGCATACTTATTGCCGGCTCTTACTATCTCTGCTCCCCAAAGCAGTGCATCAATAACAGTATTACCGGTCGTATAAACATGATCAGCAATTTGTTCCTTTGCTAAATTATCAGCGGCTCTTTTTGTTGGGGCAAAATGATAATCGGCGATAGAGCCAACCAATTTCCTGTTAATCTCTTCCGGAAAGGGAGAATATTTATCTCCACTGCGCAGACCTGCCTCGATATGCGCCACTTTTATTTTTTGATAAAATGCTGCCAATGCACCAATAAACGCGGTGGTAGTATCACCCTGCACCAACACAATATCCGGCTGCACGGTTGTTATTACCTGTCCCAGTGCTTTTAATCCATCGGCGGTAATATCGTAAAGTGTCTGATTGGGTTTCATCAACGACAAATCATAGTCAGGAACAATTGCAAAAAAATCCAAAACCTGGTCAAGCATTTCTCTGTGCTGTGCAGTTATGCATATTTTACAATCCCAACGTGAAGTATCTTTTTTGCAAGCAGCAATCACAGGAGCCATTTTAATAGCTTCAGGTCTTGTTCCGAATATAAATAGTAATTTATGTGCCATTACTTAATACTACATTTTTTTTAACCATATACTTCCACCCTGGCTTTCCATGCACAGGGGCATATTCTCTGTAAACCATGGCTCATGGAACTTTTGCATATATGTATTGAAAAGAAGTATTTTAAAATTCTTGTTGTACATAAGGAAGCTTCTCAGCAGATAGGCTTCATTCCATCCAAAACCTTTAAAAAAAGTGGTAACCCAATATTCAGGATATTCGAAGGGATAAAAAATATCATGAAAATGTATCAGGACACCTTTTTTTAATTTTGGCAATATCTCAAAAAAAATATGATTGACGTCGCTTCCGGTTTTTGAAACATGGCTTGAATCAATAAACAATATGTCATTTTCTCCAAGCTGTTCAAATATATTAATATTTGTGAGATCGGAAGAGCGTCGTGTAGGGAAAGAGTGTAGATCTCGGTGG
>CAMLEX010000595.1 GCA_946479055.1 uncultured Bacteroidota bacterium
TCCCAAACCTTCAGCAACATTTATCATTTTCGGATTGAATTCGCCAATCCACTGCATTTCATATTTATGATACAGAGGTTTTGGCTGTATAAGTTTGGCGCCTTCCATAATCAGGTAGGCATCTACACCCCGGGCATGCATTTCCGGAACGACACCAAATACCAGCCCAACAAATTTGTCTGGTTTTGTTGTCCATTTTAACCACAGAAATTTCAACTTATGTAAAAGGTCAAATTTTCCGTGCAAATGTTTAAACCATTGATTAAGATCGGGGAGATTGATCCAGATAGCAACCGGCTGATTTTTATAATAGGCAAACCAGCAAATTTTTTCATCCATAACTGGTTTCATCGATTGAAACATTTTAAGCACCACTTTTTTATCCAGCTCCTTTAAGCCGCCATGTCCCGCCCAGGCCTTATTATAAACGATCGTAAAATCTTCAGCAAACTTTTCCAATTGATCTTTACGGATATGTGCTGCTGAATAATCCGGATCGGCAGCGCAGGCTGCATGACGATCGTAAAATTTTTGTTGCACCTTATCAGCAGGGTTCAGTGCAAAACAGGCCTGGTTATAAAATCCTTTGAAACCGTATGTTTCAAAAAGCTGCTGATAATATGGCGGATTAAAATTGAGGCAATAAACCGGGGGATCAAAACCTTCTACCAACAAACCCCACCACCGGTCCCTTTCTCCAAAATTGATGGGACCATCCATCGCTTGCATACCTTTTTGCAATAACCAATGTTTGGCTACATCAAAGAGCATATCAGCCGCAACCTGGTCATTGATGCAATCGAAAAAACCAATTCCTCCTACAGGAATATCATCACCTTTGTTCCTGTATTTTTTATTGATAAAGGCAGCAATACGGCCAATAAGTTTTCCATCCTTGCTTTTTAATATCCACCGGACTGCTTCTCCATGGCGGAATGATTTATTCTTTTTTTCATCAAATACATCTGAAATGTCTTTATCCAGCGGCTGAATATAGTTAGGATTATCGCTGTTGATAACCGGGTTAACTTTTAGAAAATCACGAACTGTTTGCCTGTCTTTTACCTCAATCAATTGCATATGCCAATCTTTAAAGGGCAAAAATAACAGAACCTGTTTAAACAAATCAAGGCTTTCGGATTTTGGGTAGACGATTGCGCGGCAATCCTGTTCTATAATCCCGTTAAGAAGATTATTAAAGAAAGTCCTGCCTATATAACTATATTCAGGGCTTTCTTTCGTACTAGCTTTTTGGAAATCCCGGGTGAGCTTTTACTTCTTCAATCTGTAAAGTATGCCTTTTCGTATGCCCTGACAGGAAGATCAAAAATTGGTAAGTATCTACCGTCCCAAAAGGAAGCGTTACAAAATGATTACGTAAGTCATCATCTGTTTTCTTAATATAATCAATCAGACTATTTCTTCTTTCAACAAAAGCATCCAAAGATTTTTGTGCTGAACCAAATTGGTTGGAAGGAATAAACCCTTCTCTTGTTTTTACCCGGAAGCTTCTGTCTGTGATCATCTTGATAACATCCTGGTCGGTAGCAAATTTCAATTCTTTTCTTTTCTCAGGGTTGGCAGCTTCTTTTAAAGAGGCAGACCCCCAGTCGAATAAGTTTTTTTCTGAAAGCGCTATATGCTCAATGCATTCAGCAATGCTCCACACACTATCGGCAGGCTTCCAATTCAGTTGTGCAACTAAAAGATTTTTTACAGCATCCTGCAAATCCTTTTTTGTTTGTTTAAAATAGCTTACTGCAAATTTTTTGTCTTTTTTTGACAACGGATCGTTAGCTGTGCTGAAACTAAGTAAAAGCAGCATCGGCAGCAATGCAAATAGTTTACGCATAAGATTAAGTTTTGATTAATGAATGAATTAGAACCCACAAGTTACTACTGTTATATTACTTCTTTTCCTTCGGTATTTTAGGGGAGAGGCTTCGCGGAAAACGTTCGGGGTAATGAGATTAATTTTTATAACAAGTATAGCAAAGATTAATTGCTGAAGATTTTTGAACCTGAATGAACAGGCTTACCTTTTACAAGGTATCCAAAAGTGCTTTTAACGTTTTTGGTTTTATTATTGATAAATCAATAGTGTGGAAAATAATCTTTATTTGTTATTAGGTCTATCCCTGGGAATGGGTTTGTTAGTAGGGCTTCAGCGGGAGTATGCCAGTTCGAAAATTGCGGGTATCCGCACTTTTCCATTAATAACGCTTACAGGTACCGTTTGCGGTTTATTGGCAAAAGAATTTGATGTATGGATTTTAGTAGCTGGTTTTTTAGGGGTTATCTCCTTATTGATTATAGGGAGCATTCAAAAAATAAAAGATAAACAGGAAGGAAGTGGTATTACCACTGAGGCGGCCGTATTACTCATGTTTTCACTTGGCGCTTACCTGGTTTTTGGTGAACCAATTGTGGCCGTTGTTCTTACAGGAGTTACTACCTTGTTATTACATTTCAAGACTTCTTTGCACGGCTGGGTTAGTAAAATTGGCGAACAGGATCTGAGAGCTGTGATGCAATTTGTGTTGATTACAATGGTAATTCTGCCCGTTCTTCCCAATACTACTTATGATCAATATGGAGTTTTAAATCCGAGGGATATATGGCTAATGGTGGTTCTGATTGTGGCTATTAGTCTTTGCGGATACTTTGCTTATAAATTGTTGGGTGATAAGATTGGAGCTTTATTGGGTGGGATCTTAGGTGGACTTATATCGAGTACGGCTACAACTGTTTCTTACTCTAAAATTGCTGCCCGCAACATGACAGCAGGTAGATTTGCAGCCTTTGTAATTATAACCGCATCTGCCATTTCTTTAGTGAGGGTCTTAATTGAAATAAGAATAGTAGCGCCTTCATCTTTTATGAATCTGGCATTTCCTTTTGTGGCTGAATTAGCTGTCATGATCATTCTTACAGGAACATTATCTTTTAAACAGCGAAAGGGAGACTTTAAAATGCAAGATCAAAAAAATCCTGCCGAATTGAAAAGTGCTATAACGTTCGGCTTGCTATATGCGGGTATAAGTTTTCTTTCAGCGGCTGCCAAGAATAAATTTGGGAACGAGGGATTATATGTTGTTTCAATTTTATCCGGATTAACTGATATGGATGCCATCACTTTATCCACAGCGAAAATGGCAGAGCAAAAAAGTATAGATGCTTCGTTAGGATGGAGGTTGATCCTTATTGCATTTTTGGCAAACCTGGTATTTAAAGGAGGAATAGCAATGGTGATAGCAGGCAAGGATTTTGCTAAAACAATAGCACTCTTGTTTGGCATTGCCATTTTAACCGGCCTTGCAATTCTTTTTATATGGCCTTCTTAAAAATTGCCGGCGCTGGATCATTCGTGATTCAAAAATAAAAACACCCGTATTGGAAGATTTTTAATATCAGGATATGTAATTGTTTTTATAGCGAGGCAGTGAACATTTTTTTAGTTAGCTGCGCATCATGTCCATAAATATCTTCGCGGAAGTTAAGTTGCCCTTCCTCGTCCACCCATGCTGTATAATAGGCAATTAAAACAGGGACAGGTTTTTTTAATTTTACGTATTTTTCTTCCTCACTATTCATGGCTTTTTCAATTTTTGCTGAATTCCATTCCGGTTGATTTCGCAACAGGTAATTAGCCATGCGTACAGGATCACTTAAACGTATGCAGCCATGGCTAAACGCTCTTTTATCTTTTGCAAATAAACTTTTGGAAGGTGTGTCATGAAAATAAATATTGAAACTGTTGGGAAAAAGAAATTTTACTTTTCCTAAAGCATTTTTTTCGCCCGGCTTTTGACGGA
>CAMLEX010000596.1 GCA_946479055.1 uncultured Bacteroidota bacterium
AAATAAAATGCTTTTGCATTCCAGCTTTTGAAATCGGCGATAGTACTATTGGGAGTTATGGGCAACAGTTGAACTTTCTGGCTTGCCCAGGCATGAGCTTCTTCAAACTTATTAGCCGGAATAGTGAAAGCAAAATGATAAAAGGGGGTTTTGCTATTAGTCTTTTTAAAGATCAGAGTTGAATGTCCCGCTGAAAATGTTAAGGATGAATCATCAGCATGGAGAATTTCCAAACCTAAAATTTCATGATAGAATTTTTGGGTTTGCGGAATATCGGTAGATAATAATTGTATTTCGAGAATGTTCATTTTATCAGTGTTCTTAGCCTTTAATCTCCTTAATAATTTTACAATACAACTACCACGATCACATGTTTGTCACATTAGTTCTATCGGAATGCTTATATTGATTCTTTTCCTTCGCCGTCAATATTCATTTGGCCTTTATTATTCGCTATAATTGGTGCCGCGTTAAATCCTGTTTCATAAGGCATCCCCTTATTTCCAAAAATATTTGTTCCCTTTTGGAAGTCGTTGCCTTTTAGGATAACAGGACCTTCAAAAGAACAGTCGTAAAAATTTACGAAATCCTTAAATGTTGAATTTTCTATATTGATCGAATTATTATTCTTGTTATGGCCGCCACATTGAAAATCCAGATATCCTTCAAATGAACAATTAATTACTTCAAGGCCACCTACAAAAAAAGAAAATGAAAAATCACAATTTTTGAACTTAGAATTTTTGAATCTGACAGGTTTTTGATAAAGGACATTTGTTCCTTTAAAATAATTGATAACACAATTGTCAATTATAATATCATGGTTAAATGTTTCCACTTCCATTTCCATTTTTCCAGAAACCAAGGAATTTTTAAGTATCTGATTATAAAATATCCAATCGATGGCTTCCTCAGAGGATATGTTTCGTAGCTTCTCCATACTAAGTTGTTGATTCTGTCCTTTTACGAAAGTTGATATATTATCATTTGAGCCAGGCTTGAAAGCCTATTGTGATTTGTATTTGAAGATATACACTTTCAGTGAGTTTAATTCGCTCAGAATTTTGGTTCTAATCTCTTCCTGATTAAAAAAAAGTGACGGCTTATTAGCGGTACCGCTGCAGTTCCCGCTAAGGCCATCACTAAACCTACCATTGCTTAACAGCTTTTTTACAGCACAGGTCGTATGCTGCTGAAAAATGCCCTTCTCGCATCGCTGTTCATTACAGATAGCCTGATCGCAAAGACGGCAATCTCAAAAAAATGAATAATCTTTCTCATAAATAATTTTTTAAGGTTTACCAGGTTGTTGGTTTAAAATAACTGCCTGCAGATGATTTATTCGGACAGAATCGTATCACCAGCCACTGTTTATTATATTCATCTTTTTAAAATGACGAATAATAGGCAGAAGGCTTCAGTTCTACGTTTTTTGCGGGACGGTCAAAGTTGCTGCCCGTTTACGCAAGTTCTTTTTGTTGAACATTGAAAATTGATCATTGAGCATTGAACATTTAATCCGGCGTGAAAAAATTCTAACTAATCAATTTGCAATACTCAATGTTCAAAGAAAACTCAAGCCACCATCGTTCCTTCCGTCAAATTTTCCTGCACTTTGCGGAAACGATTATTTGGCAATTCTTTTTCAGCAATACTGAAAAGCTGCGTAAACACAGGCTCTGGTGCTTTCTCCTCCACTTCTTTCAACCAGGCACTGATCTCTGTATTGCTCATTCCCCGCATCATCCAGGCGCTGGTCATTGCTATTTCCTGCGGCGGTATGGAAGCAACGATCCGTTGATTGATAGCCAGTATCTCAGCATCAGAATAATATCTCCACAATACTTTATTCAGCACGGTTTCTTCTTTAGCCATATGTTCCAGGTTAAAGATCATGAAATCAATAAACGCCTGGTTGATAGCCTGACCCGTTTCAATTTTCACTTCTGTTTTTATCGCATGATGATAAACCGCCAGCAATCCCCTGAGCCTTTCGGACAAAGCATGATCTTTTTCATGTTCCTGTTCAAAAGCATCAACCAATGAGGGTTCATATTGCTGAATAGCAGGCAATACGAAAAGATCTTCATGTGCTGCGTGTTCATCAAAAACATCCACCCCTATTCTTACTTTTTCCAATGCAGTTTCCGCTTCTTCGGCATCACCGAAATATGTTTGCTGCAATGTCAATGAAGTGTCGTATAACATCGCTCTTAAAGCTTTATGTATTGCGTTGAAAATATTGAATCGTGACATAAAATTTTATTTGATCGTTGCTTCTGGCAACAGTGATTAACAATTCGTTTTATAAATAAAACCCCTGAAGGTTTATGCTGCTACATCGTTTACAATAACAGCTGGCTGACTTTTTTCAGGTTGATTTAATACCGCCGCTACATACCTGCCGCATAACTCCCCGGGATGATACCGGTTGAATTCTTTACTGAGTTGTTCAACATTCGTCCTGTACATTGTATTAGCGAGTATTTTTTCAACCGCATTTTTAATTTGTACCGGTGTTGGTTTTTCTGTTGCCAGGTTGATACCCAGGTTGAAATAACCTACTCTTGCGCAGATCTCATTTTTTCCTTCATGCACTCCTGCAACCACCATTGGCAATTCATTTTCTATACCGAGCATCACGCCACCATAACCTCCATTGGTGATATAGACATTTGCGTACGGCATTACGTTATCAAAAGGAATAAAATCTTCAATGACCAGGTTTCTCTGAGGAAATCTTTTTCTTAGTTCTTCTGTTTGTGATCCGCCTGTAGTACAGATCACCAGCGTATTTGTGTTTTTAAAAGCTTCCAGGGTTGGCACCAATAATTTCTCTGTATCTTTTTCTACTGTTCCCTGAGTTACCAATACGATGGTTTGATATTGTTTCAATCTTGCATCCTGCCAGGGAACTATTTTTTTACCGGATGAATAAGGCAACAGGGAACCGATAAATCGAATATTCTTTCCCATATCGCTGCGACGGTATTCAAAACCCGGTGTACCGCTTTGCAGATACAGGTCAGATGCTTTTACCGAGATATCAAATACGTTTGACCTGTTATGTGGTATTCCATAGCTAACCAGGATTTCATAAATCGCCGCATTAGCTTTTCTGAACAATACTTCATTGGTAAAAAAACGCAGGAACCGTTGCTTGAGCCGGCCGGTAAATGTAACTGATGGTGTCATGCCTAAGCCCATAGGAGGCAGATCACGGGAAGTTTCTGTCAGTGGAACGATCCCGATACCTACAACAGGGACTTTCAAAACTTTTTTTATAATAGGAATAGCTGTGAATGTACATTCCGCTACAACAACATCAAACGGAAATTCTTTATGGATCTCCTGCATATCATCAATAAATTTTGGCGCCTGGCGGATGAACACATGGATCATATCGTGCACCAGTTTTTTTACCTGTCCTTTTATTTTTTCCCGTTCAGGAAGAAGTTCTTCCAGATTTTCACCGGTTACTTCTACCGCTTGACGGAAAGGAAAAAGAGGAATACCCAGTTTCGCTATTTTGGGAGCATAACTTGAACCGGTGTACCATCTCACATCACAGCCCTGCGTTTGCAGGTATTTAGCAAGACCTGTTAAAGGATTTACATGTCCTTCGGCTGGCATACTGGCAAACAAGATTTTCTTGCCAATTAATGCTTCCGTGTTTATATTTTTCATTCAATAAGATTTAACAGTAAATGATCTTGATTATAAAAAGGCTGTTTCAAAGCATTGAATACAATTGCCGGAAAGGCGGTAAAGATCGGAAGAGCGTCGTGTAGGGAAAGAGTGTAGATCTCGGTGG
>CAMLEX010000597.1 GCA_946479055.1 uncultured Bacteroidota bacterium
TAACAACCTGTGAAGCAGATTTGAATTTGTTGCTTTCTAACCATTCCTTTTCAATCGACTGCATCACATTTTTGAATTCCCTGTCATTCATTCCACTTGCATAGCCTTCGTGATTGTCATAGTCACCCTCACCCCATTTGCCGTCACGGTCAAAATCATATCCACGGTCTTTACGATCTCCCTTTCCATTATCCCAATCCCTGTCCTGGCTATCCCAATCTCTCTTAATCTTATTTTCCTGCATGCTGATTCTGTCGTTCCGTTCTATAGTAATGAACAGGTGCGTTCTCCTCTTTAGATTAATTGAGGTGTTATAAACCAATTCATACTTTTTCCCAGTTAAATTGAAATAACCATTACGTTTCTGTTTGAACACCTTGATCGTATGGTAACCGACATCGATACCCCGAAACATTACCGAATTATCATTAGGTTCAAAACGCTTTCCGTCCAGTACAACACGGATGTCTGAATTGTCTGCTGACTTAATAGTGAGTATGCTCTGGGGTTTTGCAGCGGCAAAAACTGCGATACTCATGACTAAGGAGGTTAAGAGTGTAAAAAATGTTTTCATACGTTTTGTTTTTTTAGTTGATTCAAGATTGAATTCAATTATATAGATGTAAAGCATCGGCTGTGGTTTAAAAAAGATTTGGAAAGGAAAAGTTAAAAGCAAAACGGCGTACCAAAAACAAAACACCGCTTCTCTTGAACTTAAGTACCAGTAAGTGTTTCAAGGCAATGCTACGTGATGTTAACATGTCAGGAAACCCATGTCACCGTCTCAAAGTTTTTTAAATTTCTATTTGCAGGGGTTTAATCTTTCACATCATGCAATTCCGAACGCCATCTTTCCCTAAGTAGTTTATAAAACTAATTGAGTTTATGTAATACCTGGCTCTCCCGCATCTATGCTTTACACAAGATTCTTTAACTTGTCACTGATTATAATACCATATATATGAAACTATTGAAGACCTTTTTTCTTTTTGCAACCTTATTCAGCCTGTTTACTATGAATGCTTACAGCCAGGGTCCTATAAAAAAATATGAGACAGCATGGAAAAAAGTGGAAGATTTTGTAAAAAAGAATCTTCCCAAATCCGCTTTAACGGAAGTGAAGAAGATATACCAACTGGCGAAAAAAGAAAAACAGGATGCTCAGATCATAAAGTCTTTGGTATATATGGTGGGACTGCAATCTGAGTACCTGGATGACAATGAAGTTTTTTCTATTACTGAAATAGAAAAAGAAATAGCCATCAGCAAAGAACCCGTAACAGCAATCCTTAATAGTTTGCTGGCAGAAATGTATTGGAACTATTACCAGCAAAAACGCTGGGATCTTTACAACAGAACCAAGACTGCTAATTTCAAAAAAGATGATATTGCCACCTGGACAGCTGCTGATTTTCATAAAAAGATCGGCGAACTATACTTAACATCCTTGCATGCAGAAAAATTATTGCAACAAACAAAGCTGGAGCCTTTTGATGCTATTATAATAAAAGGAAATACACGTCACCTCCGTCCTACTCTCTTTGATCTGCTGGCTCATCGTGCTTTACATTATTTTGAAAATGATGAACGGGATATTGCCAAACCCGCTTATGCTTTTGAAATAGACCAGGCGTCCGCATTTGATCCCGCTGCGGATTTTATACACCGGAAATTCGCTACTAAAGATTCTCTTTCTTTAGCCTATCATGCATTATTGATCTATCAAAAACTCATTGCTTTTCATTTAAAAGATGCCAAACACGATGCATTGATCGATGCCGATATTCAACGCATTGAATTTGTAAAAGACAAATCGGTACATCCTGATAAGGACCAGCTTTATTTTAATGCAATCAATCATATTGCCCACCAATATGAAAATATACCGGCCGCAGCGCAGGCATGGTACTTAGTGGCGGCCTGGTATAATGAACAAGCGGATAAATACAAACCTTTTGGCGACACAACAAACCGCTATGCCCGGATAAAAGCAAAAGAAATTTGTGAAAAGATCTTACTGCAAAAAGATTCTTCTGAAGGAAAGATTAATTGTTACAACCTGTTGAACCAGATCAACAGCCAAACTTTACAATTCAGCGTTGAAAAAGTGAATACACCTAACCAACCTTTCAGAGCATTGGTGGAATACAGGAATTTTCATCAGCTTCATCTGCGCCTTATCAAACCCGATGATAACCTGAAAAAACAATTAGAAGATCAATATAACGACAAATACTGGTCATCTCTGCTTGCAGCTAAACCACTCCGCAGTTGGGAACAAGCTTTACCTGCTACTAACGATCTGCAGCAGCACAATACTGAAATAAAAGTTGATGCTTTGCCAACAGGAGAATATTTATTGATTACTTCTACTGATAAAGATTTCAACAATAAGAAAGCCCTGCTGGGTGCAAGGATATTTTATGTTTCCAATATCAGCTTTGTCAACAATGCCGATGATTTCTTTGTACTCAACCGCAACGATGGCCAACCAATAACCAGTGCGGCTGTGCAGGTATGGGAACAGAAATATGATTACAAACAATCAAAATACATCAAAGAAAAAGCAAAACTGTATAAAACGGATGCGAATGGTTTTTTCAGAAAGGAAAAACAAACTGATGAGGCCGCCAAACGATACAGCAATTTTTCTTACCTGCTCGACATCACACACAACAATGATCGCTTGTTCATGAATGATCTGATCAATGACTATTACTATTATCGGGATAATGTACCGGCAGAACCAAAAACTATTGTATCCGTTTTTCTTTTTACAGATCGTAGTATTTATCGCCCGGGGCAAACTGTCTATTTCAAAGGCATTGTACTAAACAGAACGGCCGTTGAGAAAAAGGCATGGGCCAACGACAATTATGAAACCACCATCTACCTGCGGGATGCTAACTACCAGGACATAGATACGATAAAAGTAAAAACGAATGAGTTTGGTTCTTTCTCCGGAAAGTTTCAATTGCCACAAGCGGGACTGAATGGCGATTTCAGTATTTACACCAAAAAAGACAATGGTAATGCTGGTTTTAAAGTGGAAGAATATAAACGCCCCAAATTTTATGTGGATTACGAACCATTGAAAGGAACTTATAAAGTAAATGATAAAATAAAAGTTACGGGCATTGCAAAAGCCTATGCAGGAAATAATATTGACGGAGCCATGGTGAAATACCGTGTCGTTCGTCAGCCACGGTTTATTTATCCCTGGCTGTTCTGGCGGGGTTGGTTTCCTCCAAGTGCCCCGATGGAAATTGCACATGGCGAAGCAACAACGGATAAGGACGGAAAATTCATTGTTGAATTCACAGCTATTCCCGATCTCAAGATCGATAAGAAACTGGAACCGGTGTTTGATTATACGGTATATGCAGATATCACAGATATAAATGGTGAGACAAGAAGTGGAGAACAGAAAATTTCGGTTAGTTATAAATCTTTATTGTTGAAAACAACTATCCCTACCACCCTACCTGTTGACAGTTTGAAAACATTATCCATCCGTACAGAAAACATGAATGGCGAGTTTGAACCAGCCAGTGTAAAAGTGACTATTATAAAATTAAAAGAAGAAAAACGTTTGATCCGCAACCGTTACTGGGAAAGACCTGACCAATTTGTGATGAGTCAAGAAGAATATATCAAGAACTTCCCTTACGATGAATACGATAATGAAGCTGATACAAAAAGTTGGGAGAAGGGAGAAGTGGTTTTTGAGAAAAGTGATTCTGTTAAGGTGAGTGGCGAGTGGCGAGTGGGAAGTTCGCTACAGGCTTCTATGCAATCGAA
>CAMLEX010000598.1 GCA_946479055.1 uncultured Bacteroidota bacterium
TATCTCAGCATGCCAGCGCCGCTCGGCAATTACATGCAATATCTTTATATGACACCAGTATTTGTACATATACGGTTTGGCAACTGGAGTGAATTGCTTTTGATGAAGCAGCCTGACAAAACACAGATATATTCAAATGTCCTGTATCATTTTGGCAGAGGCATGGCATTTACTCATCAGGCAAAGCAAGCGGAAGCAGGACAAGAACTAGAGATGATGCGGCAATTAATGAAAAACAGCAGTCTTGCTATTCCCATGACGCCCTTTTCCCCTGCCATTGAAGGGGCTGTTGTAGCTGAGAATTTGCTGGCAGGAAGTATTGCTTTAGCTGAAAATAAATATATAGATGCTGTTACTGCATTTTCTAAAGCCGTAACTACGGAAGAAAATATGGTTTACAATGAACCAAGAGATTGGATGCTGAATCCAAAACATTATTTGGGAAATGCATATCTGGAAGCAAAAAAGTTTTCCGCTGCCAGGGAGGTTTTTCAAAACGACCTTCAAAATAATAGTGAAAATGGCTGGGCCTTGTTTGGGTTGTACAAAGCTTTACTAGGCGAAAAGAAAAAAGCCGAAGCACAAAAAACATTGACCCGGTTTAAAAAAGCATTTGCCAATGCCGATATAGTATTAACCCGGCCTGTGCATCTTTAATTGCTTCGCCACACATTTTTTTGAAACTACAAATACCTAACAGTTGCTCGCAAAGACGTGCCGTAAGCGTATTATGGTTAGGCTAGTTGCCCCTAAACTATATCTTTTTATCATTGATCCAAAAATGAAAGTGAAACAGTTTAATTTCACATCCTGATCAACCTTACCAGCCTGATGAAATTATTGTTTCTTATTCCTTTTTTTATTGGTTTTTATTCTTTTTCATTTTCTCAATCCCAGCTCAATCGCCCGAAAATTGGTGTAACGCTTAGCGGAGGCGGTGCAAAAGGATTAGCCCATATTGGTATATTAAAAGCCATTGATTCCGCAGGCCTGCAAATTGATTACATAACCGGTACCAGCATGGGTGCGGCTATTGGTAGCCTTTATGGTATCGGCTATTCAGCAGATACCCTGGAGAAAATTGCAAGATCGGTAGATTGGGATTTGTTGCTTAGCAATCAATCCGGTTTGCGCAGTTTATTTATGGAAGAAAAAGAGGAGTATGGCAAATATGATATCGAACTTCCCTGGGTAAATAATAAATTTAAAATATCAACAGGCTTCCTGGAGGCGCAGGAGCTTTGGTTAAAACTTTCTGAACTGTATTTTCCAGTAAACAACATCAAAGATTTTTCACAGTTCAATATTCCATTCCGCGGCATTGCCACCGATGTTGGCAATGGTGAAGCGGTTGTTTTAAAAGATGGGGAGATCATAGCTGCTATCCGATCGAGCATGGCTATACCTTCTGTATTTACTGCTGTCAATCATAATGGTAAAATATTGGTGGATGGTGGTATCAGCCGAAATTTCCCAGTAAGAGATGTTAAAGAAATGGGAGCTGATTTTGTAATTGGCAGCACGGTTGCAACGGGCTTGTTGCCACCGGAAAAGGTGAAAAACGTTATACAAATATTGTTGCAAATCGCTTTTTTCCGCGAAGCGGAGGATTCAAAAAAAGAAGTTCCTCTTTGTGATATCTATATTCCTTTTGATCTTGATAAGTATAGCATGGGCAGTTTCAATGATGCAGATAAAATTCTAAAAACAGGAATAGATGAAGGGAAAAGACTCTACCCACGGTTTAAACAACTGGCAGATTCATTAAATGAAAAATATGGTAAACAGGGAATAGCATTACAAAAATTACCGACCCTGGAACGAGTATTCATAGACACTCTTGAGGTGCAGGGTTTGGCAAACACAACAAAAGCTTTTTTTGTCAATACCATGAACTTCAAATTAAATAAAAGTTATAATGCAATAGAATTGAGTGATATGGTAAGAACGGCTTATGGCACCAGGTATTATAGTCGCATTGCTTATTCCCTGGAACATCAAACGGATGGGAATTGTAAAATCATTTTTGATATTACAGAAAATCCCCTCACTTTTCTGAAAGCCGGTATACATTATAATCGTTCAACCGGTATCGGCCTTATCGCCAATATCACTTCCAGGAATTTTTTACTATCCAATTCACGTAGTATGGCTGCTATCAATATTGGAGAAAGTTTCCGCATCAGGGGTGAACATTTACAATACATAGGACGACTGAAAAATTTTGGACTTACACTCAAAACGCAATTTGATCACTTCGATGTTACTACCTATGATCAATACAAGCAAAATGGTTTATACAATCAAAATAACCTGGAGCTAAGCCAGAGATTACACTACTCGCCTACGAAAAACTTTACGATCGGTATTGGCCATAGGTTTGAATGGCTTCAGTACAAACCTCAGATAACTTCTGTTTTTGAATTCAAAGGAAGAAGTAATTTCTCTACTCTGTTCGGCTATATAAAATTTAATACTTTAGACCGGAATACACTTCCCCGCAAGGGAATGAAAGTTGAAGCAGAAATGGGAAGAGTAGCAACGCAACATTCAAAAATAAATTTCCTGGTTAATGGCGAACTTCCTTCAGATCCTGATTCACTAAAGATTTCCACGTCTCCTTATTTTCGTAACTGGCTGGCAGCTGAAGGTTACCTGCCTTTCTCCCGGAAACTGACTGCTTTTTTGAACCTGCAAACCGGTATTAATTTTAATTATTCCCGCAATGTAATGAATGAATTTACTGTTGGTGGTATGACAAAACTTTTCCGCAACCAGGTGACTTTTGCCGGGATGCAGGAAACAACTGTTTATACACCGGCTATGGCTACTATACAGGGAGGATTGCGTACTAGTTTATTTACTGGAGCATATCTTACAGGAAGAGCTAATATACTTTTCAATAATTTTATCAGTAAAAGTGAATTTTTTAAATATGAAGATATTTATACCGGTTATGCTCTCACTTTCACTTACAATTTTGCATTGGGCCCTCTTGATCTGAGTCTGATGTATTGCGACCAGACAAAAAAACTTCAGAGTTATATTAATTTGGGAATACCGTTTTGATGCTCAATAATGGTTAACGGATACTGGTTACTGGTAACCGGTTGATTTCCGAAGGTCGAAGATTTTTGTTTTGCCCTGAAACAGGGAACTGGAAACCGGCAACCTCAATATTTATTCTTAACATAACGCTAATCACTAACCGTCATCCCCTTTACAAAATCACTCACTAAATAACTGATTAACTTTCCTGTTGTACCATCTGTTCTTCCGTCTGACAATCGGGTAGCACCTTCGCAAATATGCAGGTAAGCTGGTTTGGCATCAGCGGCAGCAAAAGCCACATATTGTCTTGCATGAACAGGTGAGATACCAACAGGTGTTATCGCACTGCTCAATGTATTCTGCACAGCATCGAGATCTACTTCAATACCTGTCAGTGTATCTTCGGTAAACCCGGTAGCATGTGCCACTGCCTGCATAAACGTTCTTTTTCCATGCAAAAAAATATCTTCGTACGTGATGCAATCAATAAAAGGGTTGTTTACAATATCCATCCAGATATTTTGTGGCAGATAATTTTCATGCAAGCCAATAACACAGTATTTCTGCAGGTAACCATCTTCTTCCGCATAGCGAAAAGCATTGCCGCTATGTCGTCCTTCCAATGGCCGGTAATCTGAATGCGCATCAAGATTAATGCAATTAATTTGTGCTAACGGTATTATATCCGCTTTATGCCAGCCTTTCGCAGCGCCTTTAATTAATGCGTATGCATTATTATGTCCGCCGCC
>CAMLEX010000599.1 GCA_946479055.1 uncultured Bacteroidota bacterium
GTAAAAGGACGTGAAGTATGGGGCAAACTGGTTCCTTACGGATGGAATGCACAGGGATTCGGATCTGGTGTCGATGCACCCTGGCGGGCAGGAGCAAATGAAAATACCACCATTAAATTTTCACATGATGCCAAAGTACAAGGGCAAGCTGTTCCTGCAGGTATCTATGGTTTATTTTTTGTCATTAATAAAGATAATAGCGGCGAAGTGATCTTATCAAGAGATAGCAGGTCATGGGGAAGTTTCTGGTATAATGACAAACAAGATCAATTGAGAGCCAAAATACAGTTACGTGATATTCCTCACACGGAATTGCTTACTTACGATTTTTCAAATGCTACAAAGAACTCTGCAGAACTTGATCTTAACTGGGAAAAGAAACGGTTTCCTGTCACAATTGAATTTGATGTTGATAATATTGTAATGGCCAATGCAACGGAAGAATTAAAAGGACCAATAGGATTTAACTGGCAGGGGTATGCCAGCGCTGCTAATTATGCCGTACAAAACAAGATCAATTATGAACAAGCTTTAAAATGGATCGATCAGGCTATAGCACAAAATAATAGTTTCTCAACGCTGAGTATAAAATCAAATCTCCTGAAAGAAATGGGCAAGACAGAAGACGCTGCTAAAATGATGAACGATGCTATTGCTATTGCTACAGAAAATGAACTTAATCTATATGGATACCAATTGCTCAACGAGGGTAATCATGATAAGGCCATTGAAATGTTTAAACTAAATACACAAAGACATCCTAAGAGTGCCAATGCATGGGATAGTCTTGGAGAAGGTTATGCTATTAAAGGAGATAAGAAAAATGCTATTGCTAATTTTAAAAAATCATTGAGCATGAACCCTCCGGCCAATGTAAAAGCAAATTCAGAAAAATATCTTAAGCAATTGGGAGCGTTATAAAACGCTTCTCTGCGACAATTAAGTGCAAATATGTAGTTTATAATACCACGTCTTTCTTTCTTTAAATAGTACAACATAATCACATGTTGTACTATTTTTTTGGGCTGCATATAGTTGTTTCTTTGTGTTGTTGATGGACGAAATAGTTGTTAAAATATCCAATATCCAAGAAAACCTAAAAAATCCAATATCCGCCATCAATACTTGAGAAAACAGTCCCGCCGTTTGCTGCCTAAGGGACGCAAACGGTTTTTTTTAAAATTATTTTGTAGCGGCAATAGCTACATTAACATAGATAAGAGGTTAACCGATTCGCCTCTTCTCACTGAGGGTGGTTTTATTACCATCCTCTTTTAGTATTTACCCCTACCCGATGGAAAGCATTTGAACCGCCCTTCGCTAAACCGCTTAAAATCCATGGCAACTAATGGCCTAAGTTCTGTACTTTTGTAAAAAACCAACAATATGAACCTTTTTGTAGCAGGGCTCCCTTACGATCTCGATGATGATGAATTAATGGAAATATTTGAAAAATTTGGCGCTGTTAATTCCGCCAAAGTTGCCATGGATAAAGAAACCGGCAAAAGCAGGGGATTTGGATTTGTGGATATGAAAAATGATGCTGAAGCAAAAGATGCCATTGAAAATCTTAATGATATATCGCTTGGTAAAAAACCATTGGTTGTAAAGCAAGCAGAAGAAAGACAAAGCGGCGGATCGGGTGGTGGTGGATTTCGCGGTGGCAATAGCAATCGGGGCGGGTATAATAGCAGACCTCCCGGAAATAACAGAGATCGTAACCGTTATTAAAACACTGGTATTTACTTTTTGTTTTAACAATCAAAGAGTTTACTACCTTCTTTTAAGTCCTGGGTTTAATGCTCAGGACTTTTTCATTGCTCAAAAGTTTAATCATTTTCAAAAAAAATTTATCGCTGATCTGAATACAGGGCGATCATCTTTTTGCAGGATGAAACTGTTAAACATCCTTTTCATTAAACGATTTGTTTCTAGCCTCTTACCTTTTTTTTTTGACAGACATTAACAACTCAATTTTTTGTGGCATTTTTTCTGATTAATGGTTACGGAATTTATATTTCTAATCATTTTAAAATTACAGTTATGAAAAGAATTTTTTACACTTTGAGTCTCGTCACCTTGTTTGCAGTATTGCTAACAGCATGTAACAGGAAACCCGGATCGGCTTTAGAAGAAACAAAAGGATTATCTTATTCTGATACAGTTGGCTTAGCTGAGTTCCAGGGTTGGAAAGCACAAAACGAACGGTTGAAGGCTATTGAAGCATATAAACAAAATGAATATGCGACACAAACAGCATCCCGTACAACTGCCAGGAAACGTTCAACTGGTATCAGTAGTGGTTCTATGTCATCCGGAACAGAAAACCAGGCAAAAACAACTACAAAAAAAGGTTGGAGTAAAGCGGCAAAAGGTGCAGTTATCGGCGCTGGATCTGGCGCTATACTTGGTGCAGTAATCAACAAACGTAACCGTGCTGTAGGTGCAGCTATTGGCGGTGTAATTGGCGGTGGTGTCGGTTATGGAATCGGCCGTTCAAAAGATAAAAAAGATGGACGATACTAAAATAAGTTAACGTAAACATTGAGTAGAGGGGCTTGCAACATATTGCAACCCCTTATTTTTTGTAGAGAAATCAGTATATATAATTAAACATGCAATCACATCTCAATAAGTTTCAAGATCACTGTACCTCGCTTGCCAGTTAATGCCGCTGGCAATAAGCGTTTTGATCAGTCTTTCTGTTTCGTCCCTGTATATTATTGCTCCCCTGGTATTGAGATGAAGTCCGTCTACAGTTAAGTGCAGCTTTCTGTTTTTACTTAAATAATCGGAACAACCTAAAAAACTGCATTGAAATTTATCATAGAAAGTGGTATTAAAAAAACTTTCTAATAAATAATCTTTAGTACGGCATCGTCTGAGATACCCATCAAACAAGGCCCCTGCATCCACAAGGCCACATCCTGTTTCTATTGCCACTTCACGTATGATATGGTTATAGGCATAACGTTTTTTATTCAAGGAAAATTCAAGACTCTCATTTATACAACTAAGAGTAGTAAGGACGATAGTAGCTGAAGTTTTCTTTTTTATATCACTAATGGCCTGGCGAAACATTTTTTCAAACGCTGCAGGTTCACTTAATGGATCATATTTTTTTGCCAGTAAATATTTCTGCGCCTGCCTGAATAAGAAGCTTTTACCCGCCATTGCAGGTATCAGCAGATCATTGACGCCTGCTTCAAAAAAGATCACATCATAATTATTATTCTCTAATTTTTTATTTAATCGTTGCTTGATCTTTATTAATGTGTCACCATTTACACCGGCATTCTCTACTGACCATTCCGGGTTTTTAACCGCAAGCCTTTTTACCCAGTTCACCCCTACTGATCCTTTGATTAAGTTATCGCCGATAAACAATATTTTCATCGTTCCTTTTTTATTGTATTGCTGGGCAATGAAAGTCACCATAAAAATTGTGATAACAAGGCGATATAAATTGCTGATAACTTTTATAGCTCATTTCATTCGTAATTTATGATGCAAGCTATTTTTAAAACCGGCATGCGGGAAAAGAAAATGAGTGAATTGCAGAAATACATTAACAGAATGCGGAAATAAATGAAGAATAATTATCTATCATAATATGTCAACCTCAACTGCTTACCGTATTGCTTCAATAGATATTCTGCGTGGATTGGTCATGATCATTATGGCGCTGGACCATACCAGAGATTTTTTTCATAGCACAGCCACGACAGCAGTCCTTTAGATCCGGCTACAACAACAACTTCTTCTACTACTACTGTAGAAGTTCCGGCAACAAC
>CAMLEX010000600.1 GCA_946479055.1 uncultured Bacteroidota bacterium
GATATCTGTGGTAGTGACTGGAGTTCAGACGTGTGCTCTTCCGATCTAACTTTCTCTTTCCAGCAGGTCTACCAGTTTATCCCAGTCAATATTTTTTTCGTGTTTATTATCGGACATATATTAAACTAATTAGAGGGGCTATCAATTTTATCATCCAACCGCATTCCTTCCTTAAAAACTGTAAAGCCAGCTTGATCTGTGTTTTTACGGTATTGATGGAAATACCAAGCCCTTCGGCGATATCTTTATACCGCAGTCCGTCCTGGCTGCTCATCAGAAAAATTTTGCGGCGTTGCTCCGGGAGTCTGGATACAGCGGCCCATAAGGCAACATTCCGCGAATCCTCTTCTCCTGTGTCTTCCTGCGGGAAGTGTTCGCTTAGCTTTTCAATTACCTTTATTTCTTCCAGCTGCACTTTGCCAGACTTCTGCAGGTAACTGAGGGAGGCATTTTTCACTGCACGAAGCGCATAGCTTTTAAAATTGTGCGTAATGCTGATATCGTTGCGTTTCTTCAAGCAATACAGGAAAAAATCCTGCACTATATCCCTGGCTGCATCTTTATCTTCTACAATATAATAAGCTGCCGTGCACAATAACACATAATGAATCCTGAATTGTTCCTCGAAAGAAACAACCTCACTTAATCTCGGTTGATGCATAAATAGCTTTGTACGGTCATTCTCGGTGGTACAAAGTAAAAAATATTCCGGATTTGTTACATTCATCGGCTTTTAGATGCTGGCGCACAAGTGCTGGTAATCGCCTTTTGATCTTCTACATACATTCTGCCGTAGCAATTCTTGAAATCCCATGTCTACACCTATCAGGCACAGAAAGTGTGAAAAAGGGTGAAGAGGAAATGAACTTTTTTTTAAAGGGAGAGAAAATCGGCCAGACGCACTTTCTGGCGGAATCGGAGTAATTATCTAACCAATATGATATTGATTTACAAGTATCTGCCCATTTACGGGACGAATTTTAGTACAATTAATTTGTCTAAATGTAATCTATACATTACATTTGGTAATGTAAACATCACATTTATGAGACAAAATCCTTTTCCCTATTCATATTGGACTAAAATATTGGGGCTACTGATCATTATCGCCGGTATCATTAGCTTTTTCCTGCAACACCACAAAAAGGGTGTCTATGATTTCAATGAATTAGCGATAGGATTAAGTTGGGGCCTTCTCTTCATTTTCTTCTCTAAAGAAAAGACAGATGACGAAATGATACGGAGTCTAAAGTTCAAAGCCTTAGCAATGGCATTGATCGTCGCATTTTCGATCACCCATCTTTACAATTACCTGTTTCTTAATTGGCGTTTAGAACGGGAAAAAGATATGATTCTTTCTATCTCCGCCTATCAGTTCTTTGCATTAGCATTACTGATCGCTACAGGTTACTTTTATTACCTGAAGCATCAGATGACTTTAAATGAAAAGGAATGAAAAATCTTATAAAGGTGGAGCGGGCAAGGCAAAATTTAACACAAGCAGAACTAGCTGAAAAAGTGAAGGTAGCGCGACAAACCATTATTGCCATTGAAGCAGGTAGATTTCCTCCCTCTGCGATATTAGCCTTTAAAATTGCCAAAATTTTAAATTGCAAAACTGATGACCTTTTTGAACTTGAAGACCGGGATTGGCTATAGGTACGACAAAATGATACATCAAGGTTGCGTCGAAAAAAAAGAAATCCGATGAATCACCAAATATTTGAACCGAACAGCGACTTAGCGGCATTCGTCAAATGTTACTGGACATTGGAAAGCCCGAAGGAAAAAACACCTGAAAAAAACACCATCGTTCCCGATGGCTGTATGAAAATGATCTTTCACTATGGTGATCCGTACAAACATTACCCTGAAAACGGGAAAGGCATCTTCTTACCAAGATGTTTTGTGATCGGGCAACTGACCGGCCCATATGAAGTAGAACCGACAGGAGAAACGGGTATCTTCTTTGTTTGCTTTCATCCGTTCGGATTCTTGCCTTTTGCAACATTTCCGATAAAGGAAATGGAAAATACTGCCGTCCCTTTGGAAAAACTGTTTGGAAATGACGGACAAGAAATAGAACACAAGATCTTAAATGCCCATACAACTTCGGAAAGGATCAACCTGATCGAAACATTTTTATTCAACCGGTTAACTGATACAGAAACCATTGACCACATCGTAAAATCAACTATTGAAACCATTTTGACAGCAAACGGACAGCTCTCGGTTGATGAACTATCCCAAAAAAACAACGTCAACCGCAGGCAATTGGTCCGTAAATTTTCATTATCCATTGGTTTAAGTCCGAAACAACTTTCCAAAACCATCAGGTTGCAGGCAACACTCAAAATGCTGCTGAACAAAAAGATCACAAGCCTTACTGACCTGGCTTACGAAAGCGAATATTACGACCAGGCACACTTTATTAAAGATTTCAAAGAATTTACCGGCCTAACACCCAAAGAATTTTATGGAGACCATTTAAAGATGTCTTTGATCTTTGACAGCACAGATTAGCCTTGTCCCATTTTTACAATTTTAGGGGGCAAACTCTTTGCACCTTTGCTCCCTAACGTAAATAATTTGACAATGGAACATGTGATCACATATTTTGATATCCCCGCAACGGATTTCAGCAGGGCAGTATCTTTTTACAAAGCCATTTTAAGCCTGGACATTAACGAAACAGAAATGTTTGGTACAAAAATGGGCTTCTTCCCCACTAACGGAACAAACGTATCTGGGGCAATCGTTGAAGGCAAAGACTACAAACCCTCAACAGACGGAGTTGTTGTTTATCTGCATGGTGGTAGCGACTTGCAAAACGTCCTGGATAAGATCGAAAGCAACAACGGGAAAGTAATTGTTCCTAAAACGCATATCAACCCTGAAGTTGGATATATCGCCATGTTCATAGACTCCGAAGGAAACAAAATGGCACTTCATTCCATCAACTAAATCAGATGAATATATCCACTCTCAGCTTCCTTAAAAAGTTAGAGCAGAACAACAACCGTGAATGGTTTAATGAACATAAAAAGCTATTCACGGTTGCTGGTGAAGATGTGACTTCATTTGTTGAAGAACTGATCAGGGAAATTGCCAAATTTGATAAGGAAATAGGGAAAGTAGATGCCAGAAAATCACTTTTCAGGATATACCGTGACACGAGATTCTCCCATAACAAGGACCCTTATAAAGTCAATTTCGGCGCAAACATTGGTTTCAAAAATGCAGGTTACTATCTCCATATCCAGCCTAAACAATCCTTTTTGGCTGGTGGCATCTATATGCTCGAAAATGATAAGCTGAAAGAACTTCGGAAAGAGATCTCCAATGATGCCGAAGCCTTTCAAAAGATTGTGGGCGAAGAACGCTTTTGTCGTTATTTTGGAGGTTTAAGCGAAGAGGGGAAATTAAAACGTGTTCCTGCAGGCTTTGAAAAAGACGATCCGATGGCTGAATACCTGAAACTAAAACATTTTGTGGCAGTCCATCCTGTTTCTGATAAAGCGCTTTTGGAGAAAGATGCGCCAAAAAGGTTTGCAGAAATTTACAGCTCCCTGAAACCGCTCAAAGATTTTCTAAATGCTCCTTTTTTGTAAATACCGGTCTTCAATTCGTTCCAAAGAGCACCACTACTTTTTATTGTACAATGACGGTACTGCCGGCTTTATCGCCCCTGGGTAACGTCACGTCTATAATACGTTCATTCAACTTTAATTGCAGTGAGCCCAATTTCTGAGTGGGATCCGCTACTGCTATAGTAGTACCATTCGCATTGACC
>CAMLEX010000601.1 GCA_946479055.1 uncultured Bacteroidota bacterium
ATTGGATACTGCCGGTTGGCGGAAGATCCTGTACTGGAATGCTGGTACACCCGGTTATCATTGGGAGGAAATGGCGACTAAATTATACATGACAGATACAAGTCAAAATGGTACCGGTGTTATGGTGAGCATGTTGCTTAGTGTTGCTATTTACGATGCTACTGTTGCAGCATGGGAAACGAAGTACGCTTATAAACGTCCACGTCCTTTTGCTGCGGATAGCCGGATAAAATCTTTGGCGTTGAAACCAGATAGTCCTTCTTATCCCTGTGAGCATTCGGTAGTTGCTGGTGTGGCAGCTACTATCATTGGCCATTTTTATCCATCATTAGCTGATTCTGTCAATAGGATGGCGCAACAAGTAATGGAATCAAGGATTGCGGCCGGCGTTGCATTTCCCAGTGATACCCGTGCGGGTTTTGAATTGGGTAAAAGGATAGCTGAAAAAGAAATTGAATACACAAAAGATTTTGCCACCAAAACGGTATGGGATAGAAAAATACCGGAGGGTACAGCGGTGTGGAAAGGAAAATACACAATGTTCCCGACTGCAGGTCTTAATAAAACAGTGGTTTTAGAAAGCAGTAGCCAGTTTCGTCCTGCTCCTCCGCCTGATTTTGCAAAAGAAATGGCTGAATTAAAAACTTTCAAACAAAACTTTCGTTCCATGAGCAACGCTTTTTACTGGGCGAGTTCAAATTACTGGACTGATGTATTGATCAAAAAAATATTTGAATACAACCTTCATCTTAATCCTCCGAGGGCTGCACGGCTAAGCGCTATTACCGCTATTGCGATGTATGATGGTTTTGTGGCCTGCTGGGATGCCAAGTATGCTTACTGGGGCATCCGGCCGAATCAATATGATACTACGTTCCGCCCTGCATTGCTGATCACGCCGCCGTTTCCCGGTTATCCTTCAGGTCATGCGATGGTCTGTGGCGTGATGAGCGAATTGTATTCCTGGTTTTTCCCTGAAGATAAAGCCGTGTTCATGCAAAAGGCAAAGGATGGAGCGGAATCACGTTTCCAGGCAGGCATACATTTTCGCACTGACAACGAAGTGGGTCTTGACCTGGGAAGGAAAGTAGCCGGAGTGATCATTCAGAAATTAAAAGCTGATATAATAGATGATGAAATAACGTTAATTAAACCGGGCCAATCCAAAACAAAATGATACATGGCTTATGTGGTGAAGAGTAATTAAGAATCGTTGTACATTTAATGATCAAGAGAGTTAAAATGTACAACATGAAAATGGTCCGTATTTTCAGATGCCGGAATATGAAAGAAGCAATAGCTTTCTATACCGGCATTCTTGATAACCGAAATTTGAATGTAGCATTAATAGAGATGGTATTATCGTGAACCGTTGTTCGGCATGTTTTATGAACACCCGGGAAATACAGAGAACATAAAAATGAAAAAGCTCATCAACAATAAAGATTACGAAGGCATTAAGCAGGCCCTTTCAAATAATCCAAATCTTGCCAATGAAGGCATTCCATACGATGACGTGAACACTTCGAAGGCTCATCCGCTGCACAGGATCTGTGACGGGGTGTTTTCTAAAAAATATACGGATGAAGAGGCCGTTAAAATGGCAAAGATATTTTTAGAATATGGTGCAAATGTTGATGGCAATGAGTTGACAGAAAAACAGGATACACCGCTTATTGCCGCAGCAAGCCTGCATGCAGACCAGGTTGCAATTTTTTACATAGAAAATGGCGCCAATATTAATCATGCAGGAACTCATGGCGGCACTGCATTACATTGGGCTGCATGGTGCGGAAGAGATAAAGTTGTTAGCGGACTTATACAAAAAGGAGCAGAAATTAATAAACGATGTATAGATTTTAATGCGACTCCGCTCTTTTGGGCGGTTCATGGATTAAAGAATGGAGATAAAAATAATCGGCATGACTATTTGGAATGTGTCAAAATATTAATTCATGCCGGTGCAGACAAAAATATTCCAAATGGTGAAGGGAAAACGATTTTTGATTTGCTCACTGATGAAGATTTGGAATTTAAAAAACAATTAAATGCAGATTAAATTAAATATTTCACAGCACGAACGCACAACACCATACTTCTCATCATGAATGTTTATCATCGTAATACGAATTCCAGATTTATTTTTCTTTGGATAATTTCTATATTACTTATCATCGGAGTTATATTTTTCGCATTTCGCGGAAGGTTTTTAACGGCTCTATTGATTTTCGGACTAATCATTATTGCCGGAAACATTAAAATAGATGGACTTAGCATCTCTCGGGAAAGCATTTCCATTCGGCGCTACTATGCATTGGTTTTAAACAAAGGGAATTTATAATTCCTCATGGGAAATTCAATAATATTGAATTCTGGGAACATGGAACGCTAGATAATACGGCTTCTACTGATTCATGGCTGGATATATTTTTTATACCTGCACTTTTCGTCGCCGGCAAAAAGGGAGTGACTTTCAAAACTTTATTACCCGAATCGGAGATCAAGTCTTCGAAACTTTATTTAGACAATAAGGAATACAAGCTGATTAAAGAGCTAATGCGATAGTAAAACGACACTGCCTATAACATTAAACAATAGCCGAAAGCCCCATAAAGAAGCCCCACATTTAAGGCAATTAATGGCATTCGGCTATAATAGAATAGTATCCTCTTTCCAGCATCACCAAACCTGGAATATTTCCCGTGAACCGGAGAGATACATATCATGATACCCGGACATTTTTTCCTGCATTTTCTTCATTTCTTCGGTGTTCTCTTTATACTTTTCCCAGCTCTGCTCGTAGGCGGTAAGGTTGTCATACTTACTTACCATCACTACTCTGTTGTACTGGCCGGTCATATCCGTCATGATGTTAACCAGTTCTTTATTTTCAGCCATCACTTCTTTAAACAGTTTCGCCAGCTTTGAAGCGTTACCGGGTTTGCAAATAAAAATATCATGAACAATAATCATAACTATGGTTTTTATTGATGTGATAAAATTTTCTGATGGTTCCCGTACAATCTTTCTGAATTAAATATACCTAAAGTTTTCATTTATTCCTTGAAGGATCTTCGCCAATCAATGAAATGAATAAGCAACTATAATAGAATCCAGAAAACGGCCAGCAAGGCAGCCGGGAATTGATTTATTGTCTATATTATTTTCAGGCAATTAACCCATCAATACTGACTATTGCAACAGGCTGACTCTTGCCTTTTAAATTGACCAATCCGATTATTTCAGTTTGGTAATGTTTTTTGATCTCAGAATTTTCCACTACATACAAAGATGTTAAAAAGGTTTTATTGTATTGGTTGCAAACACTCTGAATTCTTGCTGCCGTATTCAATGTGTCTCCATGATAAGCAATATCTCTTTTGATATCCCCAACTTCCACTGCAGTAACCTTTCCCATATGGAGGCCGGCTTTGAAGGCTGGTATTTGACCAAATTGTCCAATATAGTGTGCAGATCTTTTTTTGAATTTAGCCTCACAAGCAAAGAAAAACCGGATACAGGAAAGATTGGTCAAACCTTCTTCAATTGTCCAGGTAAGTACTACTTCATCACCCACATATTGATAGATCTGGGCATTATAACCCGAAAGCAGTGAGTTGATATCCATAAAGCTGTCCCGAATGAATGAACTATATTTCAAATGTCCCAGGCTTTCTGCAATAGCAGTTGATGATTTCAGATCCATAAACAAGAAAATTCTTTCTTCCTCTTTTGGTGATCTGTATTTTCCAAATAATAACGGAACCAATACGCCAGGTCC
>CAMLEX010000602.1 GCA_946479055.1 uncultured Bacteroidota bacterium
GATTCCCTTTCCGCTTTCAAAGAGTTCAGGATAAGGCTCCCTATCAGTAAGTCCCAACACCGCGCCAAGAGTATAGCGGGTAGCTACCAGGTGACCGGTGATCCATGCTATATGATTGGGGCTGCCACCAAAATGAGCCTTGGCATGCTCTTCGGAAATATCTCTTGTTACATTGCGAAAAAGACGGGTTTGTAGCTTAAAAGCCTCAATTACCGGTTGTAATGTTGTGGTTGCGGTTTCCATACAAGCTGAGGTTTATCTTTGTAATAAAGTTACTGATATTAACTGTCCGCTAAATAGTCGCCTATTCATTATAACTTTAGTCAACAATTGGGTATGTCTTACATCCGCTATATAAAAAGCAACGAATACACCAGCAATATTGAATTGCCGTTTATTACCCATTTCAGTTTTAGAAAAGTGATAGACTGGTGGCAGGAGCAACTAAATGAGCCTGCTTCCTTTGAAGCCGACCGGGCTGCCGAAGTGTTTAGACGGGTGAACAAAAATCCTGCATTAACGAAGCCATTTACCGATACCGCTTTTATTGAAAATAACAAAGAAGATCTTCAACTGTTATTGTCGCCGTTCTTTCCATCGCTTACTACCACGAATGAAACAAGAGCGGTGACCATGCCTTACCAGCATTTTTTCTTTAATGTTACCAAACGTTTTGCCGGGGTACTCGACACCGCTGATGGAGATATAGGAGTGCCCTTCAAGGACGAGAATTTTATGTACGTGTTTGGTTGCGTCTCCATATTGAATGCACTTTATAGCGCCGGGATTAACTATACCCGCAACTTTTATTTTGATATCGGGGATAAAAAGACGGGTATTGTGCGCCGGTACCGGGCTTTTTTTAATGGCGATTTTGCACAGTTGAAGCCATTACAAGAAATTGAAATAACCGAAAAAGATATCAGGGAGCTGGTAAATAATTTTGATAATATCGAATTGTGGAAGAAGAAAATTCCGCCA
Organism: uncultured Bacteroidota bacterium; assembly: GCA_946479055.1. Next base: position 982 of record CAMLEX010000602.1, read on the forward strand.
AAGAGTTTTGTGTTGGAAGGGATCACCATTGTTACACTTTTTGACGTTACGAGAGAAGAATCCATTTCAGCGTTGAAATTTGACCTGCTGAAAAAAGATGCGTTGGTGATGCCCGACATTGTTGAGCAGATCAGAACAAACCTGGGCGCCCTGTTGAATGTACCTCATCTAAAAACGGGTTTTATTTCCTGGAATAAGGAACGGAATATACTGCAATCGCTTGGCTACGGATTCTGGAACAGCATCGTGATGAGTGATAAGAAAACAAAAAAGATTGAAGATGCTTTTTCTGATGTGGCAGCGCAAAATCTTTTCAATAAGAAGACGCCTTTCTTTTTGCCGGAAATAAATGATGAGAACATCGGGGAAAATGTATTGACCGCTCAATTGATTAAACACAAACTAAAAAGTTATGTAGCCCTGCCATTGCTATACACCGATGAGCTGATTGGTGTGCTGGAGCTTGGTTCGGAAAATGCCAATGAAGTAAATGCCATTACCCCGCACAAACTAAAAGAGGTGGTGCCCCTTTTTACAACGGCATTAAATCGCTGGCAGGAAGAATTCAAAAACCAGTTGGAGACGATCATACGTCAAAAATGTACCGCTATTCACCCGACGGTTGCCTGGCGGTTTACCGAAGCAGCAGAGAAACTAGTGAACAACCTGCGCTTTTTTGCAGATGCCAGTATGGAGCTCATTGTATTCAACGATGTTTATCCGCTGTATGGGCAGATAGATATACAAGGTTCTTCTACCCGTCGCAACCTGGCCATACAGGGTGATCTGGTGGAACAATTGACGCTGGCTAAAGAGGTGCTGGATTTAGCCGTCAATAAATTTTCCTTGCCTATTTATAAAGAACTTCAGTTCCGCATTGAACGATATGCTGAAAAATTAGAAGGCGGTCTTGCTGCAGGAGATGAAAGCCAGGTGTTGGAATTTTTAAAAGCGGAAATTTATCCTGTATTCAATCACCTGCATACGCTGAGTCCTGAATTGCATGAGGCGCTGCTCAGCTACGAGAAACAATTGGATCCTTCATTAGGTGTAGTGTACAAGCAACGAAAAGATTATGAGCAAAGTATAAAACTGATCAACGATAAGGTTTCTGCATACCTGGATAAAACGCAACTGGCGGCGCAAAATATGTTTCCGCATTATTTTGAAAAATATAAAACGGATGGCGTAGAACATAATTTGTATATCGGGCAAAGCCTCGTCAACAATAAAACTTTTCATTCGTTGTACCTGCAAAACCTGCGGTTATGGCAATTGCTGGTGATGTGTGAAACGGAAAATACCATCCACCGGCTGAAGCCCAGTTTACAAACAAAGCTTGATATCTGTTCACTTATTTTGGTGCACAGCAATCCATTGGCGATCAGCTTCCGGATGGAAGAAAAGAAATTTGATGTGGACGGCGCTTACAACATCCGGTATGAGATCATGAAAAAACGGATTGATAAAGCCCTGGTAATAGAAACCAATGAGCGGCTTACGCAACCCGGTAAAATTGCTATCGTGTACTCACAGGATAGGGAAGCGAGGGAATATATGAATTACCTGCGTTACCTGCAAAGCATCAATTATATAGGACCTAATTTGGAATCGCTCACCCCGAAAGATCTGCAGGGCGTAACAGGTTTGAAGGCATTGCGTGTAGACGTGGTATATCAACAATCTTTTAATGGCGTGAAAGACAGTAAGGCGATTGAGGTGCTGGAAAGGGTGAATTAATTTAAATTTGTTGACCTGGTTAATTGGTTGTTTAAAAAAACTTTTAAACCTTACACCGGCATTCTGATTTTATGTCAGTAAGTATACCACTTGAAACAATAAAGGAAATTGCACAGGAATTGGATATGGGAATGAAATGCTTTTACCATATTCCGACCGGTGAGTTGGAGAGTTATCCTGATGAATTGAAAGGTCATGCCGGTTTTGATGAAGAATTGTGGCAAGAGTCAATTGACAGAATAGAAGAAAATTATGGTGAGTACATTCCTTTTGAGGGAATGGAAAGTCATGAATCATTCCGCATTATGGAAAAATTTGTTGAGGAGATCGCTGATGAAAGAGTTCGCCAACGCTTCCGTGATGCTATCGCATACAAGCATCCTTTTCAGAATTTTAAACAACTGCTTTTACATTATCCGGAACTGAGGGAGCAATGGTTTTTATATAAGGATCAGTGTTATATTGAATTTGTAAAAGACCAGGTTGATGTGTATAATCAATCAGTTAAGGGCTAAGAAAGGTATGGTAGCAGACCCCTGTCCCGGCGCGTGTCTCCACTCTGTTTATCTTGCTCAGGGAGAATCCATTTTTCGCAATACATATTTTATGAAAACAGCCAGTCTTTTGTTTCTTCTTATTATCCTCTTCGGGGCCTGTTCATCCCCTAAAAAAACACCGGCCAAAGGCGATGCACCTGTGGTGACACGCACCGACCTACTAAGAGGCGGCACTTCTTTTAGCAACGCAGTTGTCATTAAAGTAGAAAGCGAAAGAACAGGACTGGATGAGGAATATAAATGGTTGTCGAATAATTATCCTGGATATTCGATGATCAGAAGGACTCATGTAAGCAGGTCGTCAAGACACTATGATATCATACGGATCAAAACAAAAGAGCGGCAGGTAAAGGATATTTATTTCGATAGTACCGGCTTTTGGGGGAAACCTTGAATTGGAAATCCACAGCGTGCCTACTAAAGAGCATAGGGTTTGAAAACTGGAACACCAATAACGGCGTAATTCATGATCAGAAGCTCAACCCTGCAGGATAAAGTGGTT
>CAMLEX010000603.1 GCA_946479055.1 uncultured Bacteroidota bacterium
ATATAACTCCGGGAACTATTTCATATCGTATCCGGCAGATAGTTGACACTTCTGCCTCAGCCTTTACGGCAACGTATATTGATATAGCTGAAGCTTATTTAAATACTTCCTGCAATAATGATACTACTAATTTAATAAGTATAGTAAAGATAGCTCCCAACCCAACCAACAGCAATGCATCACTGATCATTGAAACAAATTATCCTGTCAGTAATATGTCTATCGCCATTTATGATATGAAAGGGAGTTTGGTAACTAAATTGAATCATTCAAAAGCTCCTGGAAAAATAACGTTCAATTTGCCTGTAGCTACATTGAGTAAAGGAAAATACATCGTCAAAGTTTTTAATGGAACTACAGCAATCGGAACAACTACTCTTCTGAAATTATAAGGGCTTTTGTAACAGCGCAGCAAACATTGTATCTGCTTTCTTATCATAACCTTTTAGTAACTCCATCCTGTAAATTTCAAGACCGAAATTATTTTTAATAAAATCTACGACTTCTTCATTTTCTTTTTTAAAAACAGAACAGGTAATATAAAGAAAGTAACCTCCTGGTTGCAGGTGTGGAATTGTGTTAGAGACTATTTGCTTCTGCAAAGAAGAATATGTGCTGATCTCAATTTTATCAAAATAATATAGTTGCTCTGGTGTACGGCTCCAGGTGCCACTCCCGGTGCAGGGAGCATCGCAGATGATAAGTCCGGAATTGGATATGGGAAGTTTAACCTTTGAAGCGGCCAGGTCAGCAACAAATGATTTGTAGTTTTTGATCCCGGCCTCATTAAATCTTTTTTTCAAATTAACGAGGATCGATTCTCTTATATCAGAAACAGTAAGATCAATATCGCCTAGTATATCTTTTGCCATAATGGATTTTCCACCACTCGCTGCACAGCAATCCCACACAGAAAGTTTGAGGCTTTTGCTTCGTTCCTCGCAATGACGAATTTGGGGTTTGACATTAACCAGCAATTCCCCGACTCGTTGGGAATTATAATCCTGCACAACAGCTTCTTTATTTAATTCAATTACCTCATCAAGTTTGGATGAATTGGATAAAGCGATACAATCATCTTTTATGACCTGGCAACTAATTCCATTTTTTTCCAGTTTTTGTTTTACAATACTTTCTTTGCCGGGTCGCAAACGGAGAAACAACTCAGGCTGAATAAAAAAAGAGGCTGTAAATTTTTCATGGTCAATCCCTTCACTCAATTCCTCTTTCCATGGAAATACACTGAGTGTTGGATATTGAATATTGAGGATTGAACATTTTTCCGGTAAAGGCAAGGATATATTATTATTCCATTCAGGTTTCAGGGCATTCAGTATTTCATTGGGCTCATTTGAACAAAAGAACAACCCCGCCAATATTCGTTCTTCCACAGGTAAAATCGCTTCCGCTTTTCCCAATCTGAAATAACAATAACATAAATGGCTTATCCTTTTTCTATCCTTGGAGCCATATTTTTTCCGGCTGGCAAAATACTTTTTAAGAAATGAAGCAAACGGCTCATTGCCTGTATAGGTTTGTAAAATCTGAGCTGCACTATTTAAGTAAGACCACTCCTTCATATTGCAAGATACTGAACAAAAAAAATCTATCTGTTGGTACATATTATTAATAAAGGATTCTGCTAAAAAAACGATAATTTAATTGCCTGATAATTATTATCCCTTGAATAAACATCTGCTCTCATTCCTTATTTTATGCAATCCATTATTTATTGCTGCCCAAGCTCCTGCTTTTTCATTCAGAAACATCAGCATCAATGAAGGCCTTTCCCAAAGCAGTGTGGTGGATATAGCTGTTGATAAAACAGGTTTTTTATGGTTCGCTACACAGGAAGGACTGAACCGGTATGATGGAAAAGATTTTCTTGTCTTCAAAAAGAATTTCGATGATGTTACCACCCGTTCCGGAAACCGGCTTGGGAAGATAATTCCGGGTAATGACAATGATCTTTGGCTGATCACCAGTGGAGGCAAGCTGGAGCAAATGAACTTATTTAATAACACATTCAAATTATGGAATACCCTCACCCGTGATAGCATACCCTTGCCGCCAGTTAGTTGCCTCTATGTAGATAAAAATGATCAATTGTGGATGGGTACAGAAAATGAAGGCCTGATCGTATTTAATCCAGGCAGTAATAGTATTAGCCGGTATACTACGCAAACAAATCAACCAATAGGGTTGAGTGATAATCATGTCAAATCCATATTCAAAGACAGCCAGGGCAGGTATTGGATATTAACGGCAAATGGAATTACTTTTTTCGATCCGCTCTTAAATTATTCTAAAAAATTATTTAATCGTCCGGTCGCTGCTGCCCCTGATGCAATTTCTTTCAGTGCTGTAAATGAAGATGAAGAGAAGACACTATGGTTGGGTAGTTTTGGAAAAGGTTTATATACGAAAATAAAGCAGGATACCAGCTTTATTCCATTTACCGGATTTACAGGATCTGAAACTATTCCTACTGATCTTGTTATTGAAACAATCAAAACTGACGAGGATGGAAAAATATGGATAGGGACTTATGGAAAGGGGCTTTATCTTATCAATAAAAAAAAACAGACAGTTCAGCATTTTCTTTCAGATAAAAAACAGCCATATTCTATTGGTTATAACGATGTCCTTTGTATCAAAAAGGATAAACGGCAAGGAATATGGATGGGTACGGATGGTGGTGGGGTGAGTTATTATCACAATGCTTTGAATAATTTTTTTACTTATTCCAGTACCAATTTACCATCTGAAATATCCATTGAACAGGTTCGCTCAGTCATAAAAGATAAAAATGGAAAAATCTGGGCCGGAACTTCAAACCAGGGGCTTGTCTTTATTGATCCGGTAAATAATGTATTTGAACAATTTCATTTTCCATCCTATTTAAAAGGTATTGATATTCCGGAGAGGATTGTTTCGTTATTGAATGACGAAGATGGGGATATATGGGTAGGCACACAGGCCAATGGGTTGATCATAATTGACCCCAAAACAAAACGTATAAAGAAATGGTTTCATCCCGGCGCAACCAAAGGGCTGAACATTCCTGATCATACAATATGGTGTATGGTGCCATTCGGAAAAGATATGGTTTTGACAGGTACGCAAAATGCGGGATTATGTTTAATTAATAAATATTCCGGCGTAATCCATACTACAGCAATGCCACTTACTGCTCAAAAATCAAAAGATGAAAGGAATGTCCGGGCAGTTATTAAGTTAAATGACAGTATACTTTGTGTTGGCTATGAAAGAGAAGGCATTAAATTCTTCGATAATACAAATACAGGACAGCCTACACCTCAGAGTAATCAATCCTTACAAAATATATGGCCCCAGGAAACCATTCTCAAATGTTTGTTTTATCATCCTCCGTTCCTGTTAGCCGGCACATCAGGAAAAGGATTGATGGTGTATCATATGGCGTCGGGAAAAATACATTGGATCACTGAAGCGAATGGATTGCCGAATAATACTATTTATGGCATCCTGAAAGATAAAATGGGATTTTTGTGGTTAAGTTCTAACAAAGGTCTGTGCCGTTTCAGGTTACCAGGAAATCCATCTATTGTTGACCGGTCTTTCATTACTGCGTTCAATGCAGCAGATGGCCTGCAAAGCAATGAGTTTAATACCGGCGCTTATTATGCCAGTGCCGACGGCACCCTTTTCTTTGGAGGTGTTAAAGGATTAAATCTTTTTAATCCTGCTCAATTAATAAACACTTCCCGTGACATCCCTGTTGTTATAATACAGGCTAC
>CAMLEX010000604.1 GCA_946479055.1 uncultured Bacteroidota bacterium
ACTGCCCCCGATACTTTCCATTCTTTTGTTTATATTTTTCAGCCCATTTCCAAACTGCCTGATCTTTTGCATATCTATGCCGATGCCATTATCCATTATTTGAATCGCTAGTAACCCGTCTATCTTAAAATCGATCGTTATTTCAGTGGCTTTTGAATGTTTCATTACATTGTTCAGGGTTTCTTTTACACTAAGAAAAAGATTGCGTCTTTTGTCTCCTGTCAGTTCTGTTGGTTCTATATGTTCAGGAGTAAAGATTTTACAGGCAATTGGGGTGTTTTCAAAATATTCCAGGGCATAGGATCTTATATAAGAAACAAGATTGTCTATCGTGTCATTACCACTGTTCATACTCCAGATGATTGCATTCATCTTGTTTAATACTTCATCGGCTGAATGAGATATTTTTTCAATTTCTACCGGCGTATTCTCTTTCATTTTTCTTCGGGCTATTTCACTCATCAGCCTGATAGCCGTCATTCCCGATCCCAGTTCGTCATGCATATCAGCGGAAATACGTTCTCTTTCCTGTTGCTGAGCTTTATATATCGCTATTTCCTTTTCATATTCATTCATCTGATCTTTTGCTTTTAGGCGCTCCCTTTCCCGGGCCTGGGTGATGAGTTGCCTTTTATTCTTATGATTCAGTCCCAGCAGGAAAAAGATCAATTCAAGCAACAGGCCTATTTCATAATAGAACAGGGAACTTCTGAAAATAGGGGGTAGGTCGCTGGTACTGATATTGCCGGTAAGTATGAGTAGGGAGAGTAATGAAAATATCAGCAGAAAGAAATTTCCCCAAAAAAGATAACGCAGTAACTTGTCATTCCAAACCCTGGTACTATACAGTAAAAAGATGACTACTATCAGCAACAGTAAAATTTTTGTGCCATTCTCTATACGGTTTTCCAGGGAATAATTAAGCGTGAAGTAATGAGCATAAGTATAAGCGGCCGTCGAAGCGATAAGAATTATTACACCTGTATAGTACAACTTATGAAGGAAAGGGTGATTTTGCTTTGTAGCAAGAAATTTTTGCATAAAGAGCATATACATAAAAAGACCGGCGGATTGCATAATGAAGTCAAGATATGTTTCCTGGAAAAAACCAAACCAACTTGTATGATTACTATGTACAGCTTTTATAAAAAGCATTAAGCAAAGAAAGAAGGCATAGCCGGAATAATAAAGAAATTCTTTGTTGGCGCCCTGGAAAAAACTGGCTAAGGAGAAAAGTATCATCATCAATAGCAATCCGCAAAACAAATAAGTGATGATCTTCGATTCCATATTAGTACTATCCTGGTCTTTAACATAAGAAGCTAAATACGCTGGATGAATAAGAGTAGGTAATATTTTGTTGAGATGTGTTCTTACAAAAGTTAATTCAGCAATCAGCGTAGCGGAATCATGCGCCTTTAGTATAATTAACCGGTAGCTTATCTCTTTCAGATGAACAGGAAGAATTGATGGGACAGTTTTTAGTTGTGTTCCCTGCAATTGATATAATTGGGTGTTCCAGTAATACAGCCCCGGAAAAAACCAAACGGACCTTGCACTATCCGCCGTATTGCAGATAGTGAAACGGAGAACAGCTTTTTTGGTAACATAATTCTCGGGAATAAAATTTTTGTGGATGGGCCCCTTATTGAATACAACTGAATCATACACCTTCCTCAATGATTCATCCGGCGCTATATAAGCAAAGCCGATCTTTTCCCGGATGCTCTCCGACAGGGTTATTTTACTGATGTCAATACTGCCGGGTACCAGGCTGTCACTGTTATGTACCGGGGAAATTTGGGCGGGCAAGCGTTCCAAAAGGATTAAAAAAAAGAATATTGGAAGAAAAATAGGTTTGCCCATTTGCCGCTAGTTGGTAAAGAATAATCAAATTTAATACTTGCTTTTTTGTTTTAATGTTTTATGTAATACCACTTTCAGGTAATATTTTAAGTATTATAACCAATTTGTCCATTGCAGCAGTGCTAATCTCAAAAACTGTAAACTATATTATCTTTGTCGCCATGGCCAATAAGCAGAAAAAGAATACCGCGAAAAAAGTGAAAGCCGAACCCAAGACAGCTGACGCAAAACCATTTAAACAGGAAAAGGAGGAAAACATTGACTGGAAAACCCTGGCCCGTGATGAACGGACCTGGAAGATAACAGGAGCAGTGTTTTTACTCATCGCCATTTTCCTTTGTATCGCTTTCATTTCCTATTTTTTTACATGGAAAGAAGACCAGGATAAAGTATTTCGTGGAGGCGTATCTCTTCTCATGGATAACGATACCAAAGTATCTAATCTTTTGGGAAGGCTGGGAGCGGTAGTATCACATTTTTTTATTTATAAGGGTTTCGGCATAGCCTCTATGCTTATCTGTACTTTCTTTTTTGTAGTAGGTACCAATCTTCTTTTTAACCGCAAAGTTTTTTCCATCTGGCGAAACCTGAAATATGTCACTATCGGCTTATTGGTATTATCAGTTTCTCTTGCTTTTACCTTCTCCGGTGAATTTCCTTTTGGCGGGGGTGTAGGCGCCATGATCAGTAACTGGTTGATGGGCATTTTTGGAACAATCGGAACAGCAGCTTTACTGTTGGTGGTTGCTTTCGCTTATTTTATCTGGCAGTTTAATCCTTCTTTTAATATTCCTGCTAAAAAAGAAAAGCAAGTAATAGTCGATGAAGAAGCGGTTGAAGAAGAAGAGGAGATGATTGAAATTGCCGGTGTTCAGACCATTAATGACAAATATGCGGAAGCCAATATTGACGGCAAAAAAGGAAATGCATTGAAAAAAGATAGCGGGATGCTTGACTTGGCTATCAATGAGGGTGGCTCATTACATGATCTGAAGATGGTAGAAAAAGTGGAGCCAGAAGAGAATATCCAGATGGAAGAATTTAGTGTGGGGAAAGAAATGGTTTCGGATATGTTGCATAAGTACGATGACCTTTCTGATGATACCAAACTGGACCTGGAAATACCTGTTGCTGAATCTAAAAATAAAAAAGAAACACCTGCAATTGATCTTGAACTGGAAATAAAAACGGTACCTGCAATTGCTGAAGAGGATGAAGTTGTTGAATCAGATAAAAAATTAGAGAATCTTGCGCCCTACGAACCTACTCTTGATCTTAAAAATTATAAATATCCTGGTCTTGATCTGTTAGAAACACATGGTAGTGAAAAAATAATCCAGGATCCCACCGAGCTGGATAATAATAAAAATCAGATCATCGCTACGCTACGGAATTACTCTATCGAAATACAAAAGATCAGTGCCACGGTAGGTCCTACTGTTACTTTGTATGAGATTGTTCCTGCAGCCGGTGTTCGTATTTCAAGGATCAAAAATCTTGAAGATGATATTGCATTGAGCCTGGCAGCATTGGGCATTCGTATTATTGCTCCTATCCCCGGTAAGGGAACAATTGGTATTGAAGTACCGAATGCGAAAAAGAGCATTGTGAGTATGAGGTCATTGCTGGCTTCTGACAAATTTCAAAACAACAATTTTTCTTTGCCTATTGCTATTGGTAAAAAAATTGATAATGAGAATTTCATCGTTGACCTGGCAAGCATGCCTCACTTGCTGATGGCAGGTGCTACGGGACAAGGTAAATCGGTTGGATTGAATGCGATCCTTGTATCCCTGTTATATAAAAAGCATCCATCACAATTAAAATTTGTGCTGGTTGATCCCAAAAAGGTTGAATTAAGTGTGTACAGCACTATTTCCAATCATTTTCTTGCCAAATTGCCCAATGAAGAA
>CAMLEX010000605.1 GCA_946479055.1 uncultured Bacteroidota bacterium
TTTACAGGCGGCAACGTAATTATATTTTCCTGGATTATTTTTTTTGCTTCTTCTACTGAAATCATTTTGCTATAATCTATTATTAAGCTATCGAATAGCAAGTACTGTGAGAAAATCTCTTTAAAGCATATGGGATTCTTATCCACCAATTGTTATCATGCTTCGGTTATTTATATCTTCTGCATGCAGGTGTTCAAAATCGGTTGTAAACTGCCCACCCAATTCTTTGGCTTTGGATTGAATACTTTGATGGATCAGCGGAATAATGTCTTCGCCTTTTCGAAAAGCAGTTAACAGGTCGGTTTCTGCTTTTGAAAAAAGGCAGTTTTTTAATTTACCGTCCGCTGTCAATCTCATCCGGTTACAATCGCCGCAGAAAGGTTCACTCATGGTACTGATAACAGAAAACGTTCCCTGGTGACCTGGTACCTGGTAACCTTTTGCTGTATCATGTTTGTCATCCTGCAAACGAACTATCTGATATTTTTCTGTAATAACTTCCAGCATTTCGTGATAAGAAAAAACTTTGTTACTGGTCCAGCGGTTGCCGGTGAAAGGCATAAACTCAATGAAACGAACATGTACCGGCTCATGTTTTGTCCATTCCACAAAATCATTGAGTTCATTTTCATTCAACCCCTTCATGACTACCATATTCACTTTTACATGAAATCCTCTGTTCATCATAAGATGAATATTATCATACACCAGTTTGAACTGATCACGTCGTGTTACCAATTGAAATTTTTCGGGCTGCAATGTATCCAGGCTTATATTCAGCGATTTTATATTAGCCTGCTCCAGTGTGTCGGCGAATTCATGCAGTCGTGTTGCATTCGTCGTAAGCGTAAGTTTTACCGGCAATTTCGATAAGGCGAGAATAATTTCCTTTGCGTCTTTTCGTACGAGTGGTTCACCACCGGTAAGCCTGATCTTATTTACGCCGAGTCCAACAAATATTTTTCCAAGGGCTTCAATTTCATGCAGCTGCATCAGCCTTGAAGCCGGGGTAAATTCATAATCTTCCTCAGGCATACAGTAAAAGCAACGCAGGTTGCAATTATCCGTCAGCGAGATCCGGAGATAATTATGAATACGATTGTAGGAATCTATGATCATTTCGTACGAAATTACTATAATAAAAACATTTAACAGCCGCCTTCGCCAACTGACGTGGAGTTTCTACCCTGACAAGTACAATATTCATTTCAGGGATTATAACAAATGGGACATCTGAAATGCAGCTCGTCGTAAAAAATATTCAGAATAAAATAAAATAAAATCAGAAAAAAGTTTTTCATAACTTAATAGGGGATTTATTTCAGTGCCCTGTACAGGGGCTAAACAGTGTTTATTAATGTTCTTTATCTGCTTCGTATGCAACTTGCCGGCAAACATGTAGTCAATGCCACACCCTCAAAGCTGTGGGAGATGCTGATGGATACAGATACGCTTGCCAGGATAGTGCCCGGTATATCCCGCCTGGAAAAAACAGGAGATAACAGCTTCAAATCATTTCTTGAAATAAAAATTGGCCCGGTTAACAGTACGTTTACCGGCGATCTTCAACTGGAGGATATATCCGAACAAAAGAGTTTTACACTTAAAGTACAACAGAAAAGTAAGATCGGCAATGCTAGTGCTGCTATTAAGATCAGTCTCTTGCCCGTAACTGATAACCAGACAGAAGTGGCTTTTGATGGAGATGCAAAATTATCGGGTATGCTGGCAGGAATGGGTCAGCGATTAATTGGCGGCGTTTCTAACACAATGACAAAACAATTTTTTTCAAACCTCGAAAAAGAATTGGAAAAAGAGAAAGCTACTAATTAGTGTTAAGTTAAACGTGAGTTGTTAGTGGTGAATGGTGAATAAGTACCCGAAAGTGGAGTAGCCACTCAAAATTGACTATTCTCCACTCACATGATTTTATTTCTGTACCCCTTAAACTTCACTCAGGATTTTATCTGTACCCGATAATCTTCTTTTTTAATTTTTTAAACCTCAATTCCATGAGCATCAAAATTTCTGTAACGGTCAATGGCCAGAAATACAGTCACAAGGTTGAACCCCGTTTGTTGTTAGTCCATTATTTACGGGATACACTTGGACTTACTGGCACACATGTCGGCTGCGATACCAGCAGTTGCGGGACCTGCACTATTCATTTAAACGGGAAAGCCACCAAGAGCTGTACGATACTTGCTGTGCAGGCTGACAGAGCTAAGATCACAACCATTGAAGGCCTTGCCACTAATGGAGAAATGCATCCGTTGCAGGAAGGTTTCAAAGAATGTCATGGTCTGCAATGTGGTTTTTGTACACCGGGTATGATCATGACGGCGGCTGATCTGTTGCAGCACAACCGCAATCCAAATGAAGAAGAAATCCGGGCAGCATTGGAAGGAAATTTCTGCCGTTGCACGGGCTATCAAAATATTGTAAGATCTATACAATACGCTGCTGAAAAAATGTCTGCTAAGAAAAAAACAAAAAAGGAGGCAACAGTATGAGCACTACTAATGGCATAGGCACAACCAGCGGGTTTATCGGCAAATCCGTTAAACGGGTTGAAGACAAAAGATTTATTACCGGAAAAGGTAGGTATACGGATGATATCATATTGCCACATCAAACCTATGCAACGTTTGTGAGAAGTCCGTATGGGCATGCAAGGATCCTGGGCATTGATACAAGCATAGCGAAAGAGATGCCGGGCGTAGTAGCCATTTATACCGGCGCTGATGTAGCAGAGGTAAATGGTGTACCCTGCGGCTGGCAGGTGAATTTTAAGAATGGTGATATCATGAAAGAGCCCAAGCATCCGCTGCTTGTGGCAGATAAGGTGAGGCATGTGGGTGATGCTGTTGCCATTGTTATAGCAGAATCGCAGGAACAAGCTGTAGATGCAGCCGAAGCCGTGATGGTAGACTATGAAGAGTTGCCCTGTGTAATAAACGCTGCAAAAGCTGCAGAGGCCGGTGCCCCGTTGGTACATGATGATGTGTCCAATAATATTTGTTATGATTGGTCATTGGGCAATCCCATATCAGAAGTTGATGCGGCCATTTCTGCCGCCGCACATGTCACTACACTTGAGTTTGTGAACCAGCGACTGATCCCCAATGCCATTGAACCACGTTGCTACAATAGTTCGTATGATACTACCAGCGACAAGTACACTTTATACACCAGCACCCAGAATCCGCATGTTATTCGTTTACTGATGTGTGCATTTGTGCTGGGTCTGCCAGAACATAAAGTGAGAGTGGTAAGCCCGGATGTGGGTGGTGGTTTTGGCAGTAAAATATTTCATTACACCGAAGAAGCATTGCTTACCTGGTGTACCAAAAAAATCGAAAGACCTGTTAAATGGACGTCTACCAGGAGTGAAGCTTTTCAATTAGATGCGCATGGAAGAGATCATATAACCAAGGCTGAAATGGGTTTTGACAGTGAAGGCAAGATCACCGCCTTACGGGTTAAAACCTATGCTAACCTGGGCGCCTATCTATCTACATTCGGCAGTTGTGTACCCACGTATTTACATGGTACCCTATTGCAGGGTTTATATACCACACCAAAAATTAATGTGGACGTGACAGCTGTATTTACCCATACAACGCCTGTGGATGCATATCGTGGTGCGGGAAGACCCGAGGCCACTTATTTGCTGGAACGGCTGGTAGATTTGGCTGCATTAGAAATGAATGTAGACCCTGCTGAATTGCGTTTTAAAAATTTCATTCCGCCATTTGATGGAGTAAATCAACCC
>CAMLEX010000606.1 GCA_946479055.1 uncultured Bacteroidota bacterium
TTTCCCTGGCGAAACAGATGAACATTTCAAAGAGACCTTTGATTTCCTTCATTCATTGGATATTTCTTACCTGCATGTGTTCACCTATTCAGAAAGGGATAATACACATGCGTTGACACTAAAGCCTGTTGTACCTATGCATATCCGTCATGAACGGAACAAAACATTGCGCAATCTTTCTTATATGAAGATGCAATACTTTACCGAACAACATATCGGGCAAAACCGTAAAGTATTATTTGAGAAACATGGTAAAGGTGAAATGATGGAAGGCTACACCGATAATTATATCCGCATTACTACTCCCTCCAGGGAAGAATGGAAAAACCAGGTTGTAGATTGGAAAATTTAGTGGGACGTACTGGACTCGAACCAGTGACCCCTACTCTGTCAAAGTAGTGCTCTAAACCAACTGAGCTAACGTCCCGGGAGCATAAAAAAAATTCCGATTAAATATCGGGAGAACTAACCTTCCGGTTGGCAAAATTAAGGGCTTTTATTTGTCAATGCGACCAGAAATTATTTTCTTTTCTTTTGCAACTTTCCCGGTTTTATTTTGTCTATTTTATAAGCATGAAGAAATTCCAGGCAACGATACAATTTGAAATGTCAGATGATTTTATGGAGTTGATACCACCTCACCGGACCTATATCAATTACCTGATCAATAAAGACATCATAGAACAGTATGCTGTAAGTATGGAAACGCAAAGAGTATGGGTGACATTGAATGCAGAAAGCAAAGCCGAAGTTGAAGATCTTCTAAAAAAATCGCCTCTTTATAAATTCTGGACGATGGAAATTGATGAACTGTTTGTTATTGACGGTCATCATTACCGCTTGCCTGCTGTACAGCCCAATTAGAGACGACAGATGCCAGGGCACAGACGAAAGAAGTTTGCACTCACCACTGACCACTGACCACTCACCATTCACCTCTCCGCCCACTTAGGTTTTTGTTTCAACACTTTTTTATAAACAGGACAGTTTTCCACATGGCATCCGGGTAAGTAACCTGTGCTCATTAAAAATTCATTGACTATTTCACCGCCGGTAAAACGGAATGTTTGTTTGAACAATTTAACCCACTCCTCTTTTGTTTTCGGATGATGCTGATCCAGCCAGTTTTTAAAAGACCCCGTTTCTTTTTGAATTGTTTTAATTGCCCTGGCATTATTGATCGCTGCTTCTATCTTTAGGCGATTGCGAATAATGCCAGCATCCAGCATTAATTTTTCTTTCTTTTTATCTGTGTACCTGGCTACTTTGTCAATATCAAAATTGTCAAACGCTTTAAAGAAATTATCTTTTTTCTTCAGGATAGTCTCCCAACTAAGACCTGCCTGGTTTATTTCCAGTACCAATCTTGCAAACAACAGGTTATCGTCATGAATAGGAAAACCATATTCATTGTCATGATAATGCCGGTGAACGGTGTCCTTGCCGGCGTTTTGAACGAAATCGCAATAGGAAGATGCCATAAAACAAAAACCCCGCATTTGCGGGGTATCTGTGGGAGTTGACGGGCTCGAACCGCCGACCCTCTGCTTGTAAGGCAGATGCTCTGAACCAACTGAGCTAAACTCCCTTTTTTTAATTGGGAGTGCAAAGATAGGGGTGAATAGATTTTTGCCAAATTTTTTTTCAACCTTTTAGCATAAGAATTTACAAATCAAAACAACACAGGTAAGTAGGTTTAGCACCGGACTTTTACCCCAGCTAAAAACGACAACCATAAACTAAAAACCTACTTGACTGGTGGCTCCCACAATTCAATTTTATTTCCTTCGGGATCTACAATCCATCCGAATTTTCCGTACTCTTCATCTATCGGATCACCAATAATTTCAACACCTTCATTTTTTAACCGTTCCAGCAAGTTAAACAGACCACTGACCCGTAAATTGAGCATAGCCTGTTTTGTGCTGGGTTGAAAATAAGGGCTGTCTTCTTTAAAAAATGATAATACATTATAACCTGCTGTTGCTATACCCTCTTGATCGGCAATAGGGAAATCAACATATATATTTCCGTTAAAATCAATGCCTAAATGCCGCTGATACCAGTCCGCTAGTGATTTTGGGTCACTCGCCTTGATAAATACGCCACCCAATCCTATAATCTTACCCATATGCTTTGTTTGTTCTAAAATACAGAAATAGCGTAAATTTCAGGCAGAGATTATATATTTTTGTAAAAAGAAATGGCCGCTATGGCAATGACAAAAAACCAGGTATTGACCGATAGCCAGCAGGATACGGATACACTTACCGCAAATGAAAGTGGTTGTAGCCTTATTGTCTGGAACGATGAGGTCAATACATTTGAATGGGTGATCGAAACGCTGATAGAGGTTTGTGGTCATAGCCCTGAACAAGCCGAGCAATGCTCTTATTTCATCCATTATAAAGGAAAATACGCCGTCAAACAGGGCGAGTATGATGAACTCAAACCCATGTGTGACGCCATTACCGAAAGAGGCATAGGTGCCACAGTGGAAGTAATAGCAGAATAAAACTTCACAGCACCCTTTCCACCTTGTTTTTTATCCCTCTCTATTTCTTATGCCTCTTTTTGTGCTTGATAAAACGCTTTATTTCCCGCCTGTACATTTAGCTGAACATGATGGTTTATTAGCAATGGGTGGTGATCTTTCAGCGGAAAGATTATTACTGGCCTATCGAAGTGGTATTTTTCCATGGTATGAAGAAGAACCTATTCTATGGTGGAGCCCCGATCCCCGGTTTGTTTTATTTCCTTCTGAATTAAAAATCAACAAGAGTATAAAACCATTACTCAAGAGAAATGAATTTGACTTTACTATCAATAAGGCTTTCAAAGCAGTAATCGTCCAGTGCAAAAAAATTGATCGTCCCGGCCAGGATGGTACATGGATCACTGATGAAGTAGAAAAAGCTTATTTAAAAATGCATGAACTGGGCCATGCACATAGCGCTGAAGTTTGGAAAGATGGTGAACTGGTTGGCGGTTTTTATGGTATCAAACTCGGGAAAGTTTTTTTTGGTGAAAGTATGTTCAGTAAAGTCAGCAATGCTTCCCGCTATGCTTTTATAAAATATATAGAGCAATTAAAACAGGAAGGCATTGAATTGATAGACTGCCAGGTGTATACTGAATACCTGGAAAGTTTTGGAGCGAGGATGATAGAGGGGAAAGAGTTTACGGCTTTGTTGAAGGAATTAATTCCAGAATAAGTTAAGCATATAACATGTAAAATGTATAAGCAAATTGACAAGCATATGCATTTTAGCAGCAGCATATCAATTTATTCTAATGCTTTTAATAATATCTTGAACGATACTTATTTCGCTATTATTTTGCTTAGTGTGCTCTTTCTTTTTGTTAACAGTAAATGAACAGACAAAAAGGTTATTTTTTTCCCAAGCTGTCCAATAATAAATTACAAATTCTTCTCCGTCCTGAATTAATTCTTTTTTGTAATGAACGCAGTTAAAATCACCAAGTTTGATATTAGTTGCTCCTTCGTTCTCCTCTAGCTCTTTGGAAATATATTGAGAGATTTTATCGTCATTTTGGTTATTAAGTTTGGACCAACGAAAAGGTATCACTCTAAGATTACCAGTCCATGATTTTGCATTAAAAAAAGCAGAGGTACGTTCCTCTTCATCGTCGTATTCTTCCCATTCTGAAGGAAGTGTCAAACTAAACCAGCTGCCTGAGAAGAAAATTCTTTATAGTCCATTTTACAGTTTGCGATTATTGTCACACTAAGCAATAGTAGGAAAT
>CAMLEX010000607.1 GCA_946479055.1 uncultured Bacteroidota bacterium
CGATCAGACAAGTGGCGGACCTGCCCCACACCGGATAACCTTTGACCTGGGCATTACCGCGAAACTAAGCCGTATCTGGATCCGTCCATTTCCGGAATTAAATCCCCAGCAGTTTTATTTCCTAACCGCCTTGAGAAAGTTTGAGGTGTATGGCTCTACCAATCCTTCGCCCGGCGGTGCATTGGATAACAGTTGGGAATTGTTAGACGCATACGAAGTGATCAAGCCTTCCGGTACAGGCTATGGTAAGGATACTGATTTGGACAGGCAAACAGCCAGCGCAGGGTTTGATTGGGAAATCCGCCTTGATGCTCCCAAAGTAAGATATATCCGTATAAGGTGCCTGGAAAACTGGGCTGGTGGAACAGCTCAAAATATTAATGAGCTTACTGTGTACGGTGATCCCCGCTGATCACAGTTAGAAATTATGCCGTATTCAATTCTTATGAACTGGAGAATAATATTTAAAGAAACAACATAGCCTGTCCCCGCCAATTGCGGGAGTAAGTTCCATCCCGAATCAAGTCCGGGACAAGTTCTGACCAAAATAAAATTAAAAAGACACAGATGAAAATATTTAAAAGAACAAATAGGAGGTTTTTGCTTGCGGTGCTGCTCGCAACTTCAACTCTTTTATCCTGCTCCAAATGGGATGATTACAAAAAATATACAGCCAATGGAGAAATTATTTATGCCGGTAAATTAGATTCTATTAAAGCTTACTCTGGTAAAAACAGGGTGCGGATCACAGGCAAGCTGAATGCTGATCCGAAAATTAACACCATAAAGATTTTTTGGAATAGCAATGCGGATTCGGCGGTGTATGATGTAAAACGAGGTACAGTAGGCGGCGATGTTTTTGACCAAACCATCCCTATGCCTGAAAGTATAACCACCTTTACCGTATATACGTATGATGCCGACAAGAATAAATCGGTTCCGGTATATGTTGTGGGAAAGTCTTTTGGCGACAATTATCGTAAGAAGATTAGTAACCGTATTATTTCAAACATAAGGTATATGTCTGCCAATACCACTATTAATTGGGAATCGATAGATCCATTAACCGGCGCCTATACTACAGAGGTGCAATATGTCATAAATGGTGAAACAAAAACTGTTGTGACTCCGGCTTCTCAAAGTACAGTATTTGAAGGGCTCGGTAATACTAATACCCTTATTAAATACAGAGCAGTCTTCAGACCAGACTCAACCAGTATTGATACGTTTACTGTTGCTTATAAAGATACCGTAGTAGTGCCGCTTAAAAATAGCCGGGTGCCTTTTGTTGCTTCTGAAAAATCCGGACGTTGGGGAAATCTGTCAGAGTGGAACTCTAATGCAGCGGTTAAAAATCATGGTGGTTATGGTGGATGGGATGAATGGAATAGCAATATCTTCAATGTAGAATCGGGCTGGGGAAGTCCCGCTGTTGCGAATGGTAAGATTTGGCAGACTTTCTTACTCGAACCAGGAACTTATACTTTTGAAATTTCCGATTTGATGAATACTAATCTGACAAACCTGGATAATGTCCATCTGGTTGCTGCCCTGGGTAGTGATATACCTGATGTAGAAAATATTGGAACTGCCCTTGGTTCTGTACAGATCATAAATGGAAAGCCATTAAGTGCAATGAAGGTGCGTTTTACCATTTCCGAGCAGTCAGAAGTAAGTGTGGGATATTTGACAACGCAACCCGATGGTAACCCCGGAAGATTCTGTAATATCCGTGCATTCAATTTTTATGCGAATTGATTAGTTGGCGTCGGGCACTATCATAATGAGTGTAACGATCACCGGGCAATTGCACTGCGTATCATGGGAGCTTTGCTGAATATTTTTTCTACCTGAAAGCATTCTGTTGCTTTCAGGTATTTTTTTGGTTGTTCTTATGAAAACCAAATGACCTTAGTATCAGAATCAAATATTTTTCTTGCTATGTTCACCTTCAACCAAATTCACATTCGATTCAACCATATTCTAACTGGTTAACATTTCACCTGAAAATGCAAAGAGATTTGTTTTCAAATAATCTCATCATGAAAAAACAAACCTTACTGTTATTATTACTTTTAACAAGCTTCGTAGCAATTAGCCAGGAGTCCAGATTATTGATGACACTCCCGTTGGTTTAGGCATATCTGTAAGAGATAGGCAAACCGGGCTTAAAAAGGATAACGTGTTTCATCAGATTATAACCACCTACTATTATTAAAAAGGAAAAAATACTAACGGTGAGTTATACATCAAAATCTATATTAATTCGGATGAAGTTGAAGTGATTGCTGATAAAATAAATGATAGCAATAAACACATGTAAAGGCTCTTCAATTATTTTACAATACCAACCCGAATTGTTTTCCTCGACATTGAAATGCCTGTTCAAAATGGATTTGAATTATTGAGGTCATTACCTGAACATAATTTCGAAATCATTTTGTTACTGCTCATGAGCAATACGGTATCCAGGCCGTGAAGTTTGCCGCTATAGATTATCTTCTGAAACCAATAAATGTTGAAGACCTGAAAACAGCAGTTGCAAGGGCAGTGCAAAAACGTGTTCACAAAAAAAGAAACCTGCAGCTTGAAAACCTGATGGCAATTTTGCAAAATCAACAGCCAAAAAGCGAACATAGGATTGCATTGCCAACTGCCCGGGAAACAAGATTTGCAAAAACGGAAGAGATCGTTCGTTGTGAATCTTCAAATAATTACACCACATTTTATTTTACAACAGGAGAGAAGCTCATCGTATCGAAACCAATTTACGAATATGAAAATCTCCTGGCCGATTACCATTTTATACGTTGCCACCAATCGCATTTAGTAAATAAAAAATACATTAAGAGCTGGGTAAAGGAAGACGGTGGCTATTTGCTGTTAGATGACAAAACTCAGATACCGGTAGCCCGTCAAAAGCGGGAAATGGTAAAAGAGCTACTGTTAAAGTAGTCGCCTGATTCCACTTTGCGTTTATCCGTGATCTTCCCCAAAGTATTGCGGAATATCCCTTGATAATTACGATAGACAATAATTATTGTTTGGCAAAAGCGGAAAAGGCAGAATTACCCCTGTTTTTTGACTTCTATCACCCCTAATAAACTTATTGGGCAGTCATAATTTGCGTTAGTAAGGCTTTGTGTAAGCTGTATTATTAATTCTAAAAACTAACGATTTATGCAAGCTTACCTGTCGTGAAACCCAATTAAAATTATTGCATAGCATTTTTATCATTATTAAAAATTGCTTCCAGTAACGAAAAAAAAAAGTACAACGAAGAAATTCATAAAGGAAAAACCCACGTCCAAACTCAAACCAAAGCTGTCATTATGAAGAAAATTATATCTGTTTTCCTGTTTTTGTCATTGTTTGTTTTGACATCATCAAAGGCACAACGCTTTGTGCACCCGGGCATACCTTTCACAAAATATGACCTGGACCAACTGAAAGCCAACATCACTAAAGAGCCGTGGCTTTCGGCTTATAACAGTTTTAAAAACGATGGTCATTCCAGCCTTTCCTATGGAATGAAAGGACCTTTTGCCACTGTTACCCGTGCTCCAAACCTTAATAATACGGCATGGATAAATGATATGGTCGCCGTTCGTAACCTGGCCTTCATGTGGATTTTTACAGGCGATTCGGCCTATGCCCGTAAGGCTACCAACATGCTGGATGCCTGGGCTGTGACCAATACCGTTTGGGGCGGTAACGAATCTATGCTCGACATCGGCGATTATGCCGACTCCTGGGCCACA
>CAMLEX010000608.1 GCA_946479055.1 uncultured Bacteroidota bacterium
TATCAGCTATGAGCTGCAGGCAATCGCACAGGCAGGTAATACGGCGTAGGCCCGTTAATGTTTCGAGCCGGCAAATCATGGGGGCCAATTTTTTTTTTGTGTTGCCGAATAGTTTAAGTCCCTTTATGGACTTATCGAACAAACGGCGGATAGAGTGACACTCAGGCATCTCTAGAAAATCTTTACCCCAGAAGTCTTCTTTAAACTGCACTACCACGGCACTGGTAATCATGTTTTTCCCGGCTTTTTGAAACGTATGCGGCAGGTTGGCGCCGAGAAAAAATATATCGTCGGTCTTAAAATCACCCACGTAATTCCCAATGAAACTACTTCCTTCGCCTTCCTTGAAAAGTATGAGTTCGTACTCCTCGTGTTGATGCCAGGGCACTTCAAAATCAGGTGTACGGAAGGTGCAGGCCAGGAAAGAGTTATTCCTGTTACTGGGGAGTTTTTCGATCATGGGCTTCATAAAATACTATTTTAACCTTTTAGACGGGTTCAAATTAAGCTTTTTATTAAAATAGTTTAAGTTTTTGAAAATAAAGTAGAAGCTTTTTGTTTAAATCACTAATACCTTCGATCTGTTTTTAACTAACGAAAATTTTTGTCGTATGCTGTTGATGGGTATTGATCTTGGCACCTCCTCTATAAAGATTTCCATTCTGAATGCGCAATCGCAACAATGCATAGCGACAGCAAGCTATCCTGAAACGGAGGCGGACATTGTTTCATTACATCCCGGCTGGGCCGAGCAAAGTCCCGATCAATGGTGGGAGCATGTGAAACAGGCAATTCTTAAATGTCATGCTACCGGGAAATATGATCCGATGGATATAGGTGCGATAGGTATTGCTTATCAAATGCACGGATTGGTATTGGTAGATAAAGAACAACATGTGCTTCGCAATGCGATAATATGGTGTGACAGCCGTGCCGTTGAAATTGGGAACAAAGCTTTTAAAGCAATAGGAGAAGAAAAATGTTTATCACACCTGCTTAACTCACCCGGAAATTTTACTGCAAGCAAACTGGCATGGGTAAAAGAAAATGAGCCAGCCGTGTATGAAAAAATAGATAAGGTTATGCTCCCCGGTGATTTTATCGCTATGAAAATGACAGGCGATTGTACTACCACTATATCTGCTTTGTCAGAAGGAGTATTCTGGGATTTTGAACAAAATAAGATTTCAGAAGAGATCGTTAGCTACTATGGTTTTGATCATACCATTTTTCCGACCCTGCATCCATTATTCGCCCCGCATGGATATTTAAAAGATACAGTCGCGGCAAGATTATCATTAAAAACAGGCATACCAGTTTCTTATAAAGCCGGCGATCAGCCCAATAACGCTTTATCATTAAATGTATTGAAGCCAGGCGAAGTAGCGACCACAGCCGGTACTTCCGGTGTTATATATGGTGTGTGTGATGCACTGAATTATGATCTGCAATCCCGCATCAACAGTTTTGCCCATGTTAATCATGAGATCAATAAAAAAAGGATCGGTGTTTTATTGTGTATAAATGGAACGGGCATATTTAATCGCTGGATGAAAAATATTGCCGGGGGTAATCTTACTTATTCCGGGTTGAATGAAGCAGCATCAAAAATACCCATCGGATCAGAAGGGTTAACTGCCTTACCTTTTGGCAATGGAGCAGAACGTATGCTCAATAACCAGATGATTGGAAGCCATTTTCACGGCATTGATTTTAATATTCATAGCATTGCCCACATGGTTCGTGCCGTTCAGGAGGGTATTGCTTTTTCTTTCCGCTATGGTTTGGACATAATGCGGGAAAATGGAATTAATCCTACGGTTGTCAGGGCAGGAAAAGCCAACCTCTTTCTTAGCGATGTATTCTCACAATCTTTTGCCAACGTCAACAACGTAGCTGTCGAGTTCTATGAAGGCGATGGAAGTTTTGGTGCTGCCATAGGAGCTGGAATTGGCGCCGGTATTTATGAAAATGCAGAGACAGCCTCTCAAAACAGGAAGCCTGTTGGTATCGTTGAGCCAACTGCTGCAAAACAATATGACGAATTATACGAACAATGGAGAGAAAGACTGAATGATCAATTGCATAAAATAAATCAAACAAAAGCTTTCTCATTTAATTTATCTTAATTTTTAATCTTTAACAATAAAGAAAATGGCAATTACAATTGGACAGAGGGAATATTTTAAAGGAATTTCTCAAATCAAATTTGAAGGAAGAGATTCAGATAATCCGTTAGCATTTCGCTGGTATGATGAGAATAAAGTAGTGGGTGGAAAAACAATGAAAGAATATTTGCGGTTTGCCTGCGCCTACTGGCATTCGTTCTGCGGAAATGGTGCTGATCCTTTTGGCGAACCCACGCATTTATTTTCCTGGAATGAAAAAACCGATGCGGTGGAAAGGGCGAAGGATAAAGCAGATGCTGCTTTCGAATTCATAACCAAGTTGGGTTTGCCTTATTACTGTTTTCATGATCTGGATGTGGTTGACTATACAAATGATGTAAAAGAAAATGACAGTAGATTACAGGCAATAACTTCTTATCTCGGAGAAAAACAAAAAGCGAGTGGTGTAAAATTGTTATGGGGCACTGCTAATCTTTTTTCCAACAGGCGATATATGAATGGTGCCGCTACCAATCCTGATTTTCATGTATTGGCTCACGGTGCAGCACAGGTGAAAGCTGCATTGGATGCAACAATTGCATTAGGTGGTGAAAATTATGTGTTCTGGGGTGGAAGAGAAGGATACATGAGTTTGCTGAACACCAATATGAAAAGAGAAAAAGAACATTTCGCCAGGTTTTTACATTCAGCGAAAGACTATGCAAGAAAAAATGGTTTCAAAGGGCAATTCTTTATTGAACCCAAACCTTGTGAACCATCCAAACATCAATATGATTATGATAGTGAAACTGTGATCGGTTTTTTAAGACAGCATGATCTGCTGAATGATTTCAGTTTGAATATTGAAGTAAATCATGCTACATTAGCTGGTCATACTTTCACACATGAATTACAGGTTGCCGCTGATGCAGGGTTGCTGGGAAGTATAGATGCTAATCGTGGTGATTATCAAAACGGGTGGGATACTGATCAATTCCCCAATGATATTAATGAGCTGACAGAAGCAATGCTGGTGATATTGCAGGCAGGTGGTTTTAAAGGAGGCGGTATCAACTTCGATGCAAAGATTCGCCGCAACTCAACAGATACTGAAGATCTTTTCCATGCACATATAGGCGGTATGGACGTTTTTGCAAGAGCGTTGATCACAGCAGATACTATTTTACAAAAATCAGATTATAAAAAGATCCGGAAAGAAAGATATGCTTCATTTGATGCAGGAAAAGGAAAAGAATTTGAAGAAGGCAAATTATCTTTAGAAGATATGAGGGCTTATGCGATTGAAAATGGTGAACCGAAGGTAGCAAGCGGTAAGCAGGAATATTTAGAAAATATCATTAATAGATTTATATAACAGCAATATTCAAATTCTAAATCACTGCTATGAACACCTATCTTACGGGGTTGGACTGGGTTATTATTTTATTTTATTTCGCCATTATTGCCGGCATTTCCTGGTGGGCTGTCAAAAAGAAAGATAAAACTTCAGCTGATGATTATTTTCTTGCTGGTCGCAATCTTGGCTGGTTTGTCATCGGTGCATCCATTTTTGCATCCAATATAGGATCAGAACATCTCGTAGGCCTGGCGGGTTCAGGAGCAACGGATGGCGTAGCACTTGCCCATTAT
>CAMLEX010000609.1 GCA_946479055.1 uncultured Bacteroidota bacterium
ATACATGCCTTAGTTTTGGTGTTGCTGTTGGTTATTCCTTACGTTACAACCGACCAGGTTTTCAATTCGTTTGCTCCTGATTCAGACATAAAATATCTTCTACTTTGTTTTATTTTAAGTGCCGTATTGATAATAACTTTTTACTTCAATTACCTTTTTCTGATTCCAAAATACCTGCTGATAAAAAAATACTGGCTCTATTTTTTATTTCTTTTGTTGACAATTGCAACCGTATTTTTTCTTTCCGGTGTCATCTTTTTCTTTTCCGATTTCAATCCCGAAACATTGGCCAAAACAAATCCGACTATTGAGAAGATTATTCCCGTTATCATAATCAATGCCGTCGCATTGTGGCTCTTAACAATTATTTCATCTATTTTATGGGCAGCTTACAACAGGTTAAAGCAAGCTGAAAGCGAAAAACTTTCAGCACAAATTGCTTCTCTCAAATCACAAATAAACCCTCACTTTCTTTTTAATACTTTGAACAATATTTACGCAACAGCCATTGATGCATCCCCGAAAGCAGCAGACATGGTTGACAAACTTTCAGAGATGATGCGTTACACCATGAAAGATACACAGCAGGATTTCGTTTTACTGGAGGATGAAATAAATTACATCAGCAATTTTATTGAATTGCAAAAACTACGTTTGGACAGAAGCGTGAAGCTGGACTATAATAGCCTAGAAAATATTCCTGCTTTGCAGATTGCCCCGATGCTGCTGATTCCCTTTATTGAAAATGCTTTTAAACATGGAGTGAATTCCGAACAAAAAAGCCACATTAAAATTGAATTGGCAATTAATAAAACAGAATTGCAGTTGGGTGTGGTAAACAATAAAGTGAATGTTCAGAAGGATATTTCTGAAAGAAGCGGATTGGGAATTACTAACACATGGCATCGCCTGAATTTAATTTATCCTGCAAAACATTTGCTGGTAATCAATGATACCGAAAAGGAGTTTTCTGTTTCTTTACATATCAACTTACAATGATAAATGCAATTGCCATAGATGATGAACCGTTAGCACTTACAGTGATTCAAACTTTATGTAGCAAAAGTGAAAGTGTCAAACTGCAAAAAACTTTCACCCAACCGAATGAAGCATTAAAGCATTTACGGAAATTCCCTACAGACTTAATTTTTTGTGACATACAAATGCCTGCCATGACCGGTATTAATTTAGTTAAATCATTGCGGCAAAACACAATGGTGATTTTTACCACTGCCTTCAGCGAATATGCAGCCGTTAGTTATGAGTTGAACGCCATTGACTATTTACTCAAACCTATCAATCAGAAACGCTTTGCACAAGCCATTAACAAAGCGCAGGAATATTTTGACTACATCAATAAAAAGAACCAAAATGAAGATAAAAGCATCTTTATTCGTGCCGATTTCAGTTTGGTAAAAATTCCGGCAGCAGATATTTTATACATTGAAGGCTTAGCCGACTATCTCAAAATCCATATCAAAGACCGCAAACCCGTTCTGGCACGTATGCCCATGAAAGACATGATGGAAAAGTTGCCTTCTGTCGATTTTATTCGTGTGCACCGCAGCTTTATTTTGCCTTTCAGTAAAATTGAAGCAGTTAGAGGAACAGCTATTTTCATTGGCAACATGGAGTTCCCGATTGGGAGAACCTACGCTGAAGAATTTTTCAAACGCTATACGTCGTAAAAAATCATTCTTCGCATAACTCTTACCCTTCTTCTCAAAAATTTTTACCCGCCCGGTGCTGATTTTACTTTTGTCGCATCATCTTAAAATCAGCCGCTATAGTACAATTCTACTTGTCAATTACTCTTAACAATTCAACTTTTTATGGCAAGTATCAAATTCATAAAAGGACTGATATTATGTATCCTGGTTATCAGTTTTACTCCTTTGTTATCACAATCCCGAAATTTTACCGTAAGCGGTACAGTAAAAGAAAAGTCATCTGGCGAAACACTCACTGGTGCAAGCGTAGGTGTAGTAGAAAAATCAGGGGTTGGCGTAACTACTAATGAGTACGGTTTTTATTCGCTTTCGCTTCCCAAAGGCAAATACACCTTGCGTATTTCTTTTGTGGGACGCAAACAGGAATTGATTCCCATTCAGCTTGATTCAAATATTGTAGTAAGTATCAACCTTACTGATGCTGATGCATTGGGGGAAGTAGTGGTAACAGGCAGAAAGCGAAATGATGCACTTACAAAAGCCTCAATAGGTGTTGAAGTATTGGATATGAAAGCAGCTGCTAAGATCCCTGTTGTGTTTGGCGAAAAAGATTTGGTAAAAACAATTCAACTGATGCCAGGGATAAAAAACAACGGTGAAGGTACTAACGGATTTTCGGTAAGGGGTGGTGCTACCGATCAAAACCTTATCATATTAGATGAGGCTCCTGTATATAACGCATCGCACATGCTGGGAATCTTTAGCACTTTTAATAGCGATGCTATTAAGGATGCTACTATCATAAAGGGTAACAGCCCGGCACAGTTTGGCGGTCGTCTTTCTTCCGTACTGGATGTAAAGATGAAAGAAGGGAATAATAAAAAATACCAGGTCAGCGGCGGGCTTGGGCTAATCAGCAGCAGATTAACGTTGGAAGGCCCAATTCAAAAAGACAAATCATCATTTATCATCTCCGGCAGGCGTACTTATGCTGATATGATAGCCCGGCTTTCACCCGATTTTAAAAGCCTTAAGCTGTACTTCTATGATTTGAATGCTAAGGCAAATTTGGCCATCAATGAAAAGAATAAGCTATACTTCTCAGGTTATTTTGGGCAGGATGAATTAGCCGTGTCTTCCATGTTTGGAAGTAAATGGGGAAATACTACCGCTACATTGAGGTGGAACAGCATATTAAACAGAAAATTATTTTCAAATACTTCTTTCATTTACAGCAATTATGATTTTAATGTTGGTTTCAAAAGCGATGGTATTACAACCAATTTTAATTCACATATCAAAGACCTGAATCTGAAACAGGATTTTACTTTCTACCCAAATTCTAAAAACACTGTGCGCTTTGGGTTTAACGCTATACACCATACTATTACACCCACAAAAGCAGAAGGAACAAATATAGTAAGCACTAAAGTGAGCCGTAAGGGATTGGAAAATGCAGTATATATAAGCAATTCCTGGAAAGCATCTGACAAAATAAATATTGATTACGGATTACGTTTCTCATTCTATAATATATTGGGAGGCGATACTTATAATATTTACCAGGATAATCAACTCACAAAAAGCATACAATTAGCTAAAGGAAAAGTTGGAAAAACTTATTACAATTGGGAACCCAGATTTTCTATGAATTACAAATTGAGCGATGCGGCTAATTTAAAAATGGGTTATGCCCGAAATACCCAGAACCTGCACATGATGAGCAATAGCACAGGCGGCAGTCCTACCGACCAATGGATTGGAAACAGTTACAATATAAAGCCGGAAATAGTTGACCAGGTGAGTTTGGGATACACTAATAATTTGGGCGGCAACAATTATGAGTTAAGTGCGGAGGCATATTATAAGTTGATGAAGAACCAAATCGACTATAAAGATGGTGCAGATATAAACACGGTGCCGGATATAGAAAGTGAATTGTTGTTTGGAGAAGGCCGGGCTTACGGTTTGGAGATTTTGTTGAAAAAGAAAACTGGTAAACTTACAGGTTGGTTAGGATATACACTCTCAAAAACGGAGCAGATCGGAAGAGCACACGTCTGAACTCCAGTCACTACCACAGATCT
>CAMLEX010000610.1 GCA_946479055.1 uncultured Bacteroidota bacterium
TTTTATTCTTTTGTTTTACAACGACTCCAAAAACAGCCCCACCTACCAATAGGGTGGCTAAGACACCCCACAAAAATATATGGATGGCCTTTGGTGATGTTGTTGCAGGTAAAATTGATTTTGAATTGCTTCTTCAATTGGGCCATACGGCTGCAGATTCATTGCTATTTATTTATGATGGTTACCAATAAAATTTGGTCTTTTTTTTGAATGGAAAAGGGTATTGGCCTTATAAAAGCAATTATGTTTAAAACCAGCATTGTTTAAATCCGACAAGGGATACGTTTGTTGGCCACACTTTGGTACTAGCTGCTCAAACAATTTATAATTGGTAAGAAACCCTTTCCTGAACTCCTTTAAAATTCCATATAGCTTCTGTTGCGTAACCGCCTATTTGGTTTTATGGCAAGCACTTGAGCAGTATTGCTGGTTGCCATGTTTGGGAATAAAGGTGGTGCTGCAGTTGGCGCAGGGTTTCATAACAATGCTATTTAATACGTTTTTCGTTTATAATAGATTCGATCCGGTTTTCTTTAAGTATTTGCAGGAGGTCACTTAACAGATAATAGGTGCGGGGGCTACCAGGATCAAAAAAATGTATTGGGATGATTTTATCCGCTTTCAGGTATTGAAGCTTCCGTTTTGAAATCTTCAAATGGCGCATCACATCTTCGTCATCCAGGATGATTTCGTCAGCAGGGCGTTGTGCCTGTTGTATCTCATACCGGATAAGGTAAAAGAACTCTTTTAGCTCCGGATGTTTTAAAAAAATTGAAGGTTTATTCATAACGACTGCAAGCTAAATTACCACTGCAGCCGAATCAAGTATTAAGAGCTAAATATGGAGGAGTAAAAAATACTCCCCTGTTTATTTTTTGACTGTGAACAGTTTGGCATGTTCTTCGCTGAATTTTTTTTCCAATACGGTAATCAAATGCTCGCCACGCTTCCTTTTATGTATTAGTTTGACTTTTTTATCATAATCTTTATCACTCAGTCCAAATAAGTTAAAGAATTCACGTTTGAATTTGGGAAAAGAGCCTCCAGCCGAAAAATCAATTTTTAATTGATTGCTTGTTCGGTATAAAATATAAAGTAATTCGCTGATGTCTAACTCTGGATTTGGTGATTCCCAACTATAAGGTTTTTTTGAGGGATCAGGTTTCAAATAATGCTGTTGTCTGGCTTTGACCAGTGGATTTATATTTTGACAGACAACCGTGGAAAGAGTGCATGTACCTTTCAGTATTCAAGTGATCCACCTCTTAATGGACCTATTGTAACAGCCTTCGATACAAGAGAGGAAACAGATGATTTTATATTCAATAGCCCTAAATGCAAATTTGATGATTAAAGTAAGTCAGAGCAGAGGGCTTCAGCTTTTGGTGGAGGACTCTTGTATTGCGTGTTCTCAATAATTCGTTTTAATGATTTGCAGCCACTTAAAACTTTCTTGTGTATTTCTGCATGGGGGGCAGGTGCTTATTTGGGATTATACGTATGGCCAAAAAATTATCTGCAAAAAGACCCTTCTTGGTCTGGCTCCTTTATTCTAGGAATTATTCTTTATACATCTATATTTATTCCTTTATGTGGATTGCATAATTATGTAGAAGGACTTGGTTATTTGTCATTTTCCATTTCAATTACTTATATAGCAGCAAAGGAAGGGTGTCTACGCAAAGGGTGTTGTCGTGCACACAGAGCGGATGCATTCTTTAATCCAATAATGTTTAAATCATTTAATTGGTTAGCTAAAATCGAATTTTTTTTCACTTCTATTATTCTCATAGTTATGCTCCTGATTAACGAAACCGCCGGAGTAGCATTGACTTTTTTTCTTAGTCACACTGCCATTCGTCTCTTCGCAAAGTGGTATAGGTCTAACTACTTAAACTTATGGCATTTGCTGTTAGCAAATTTATATTATATTGTATTCACTACCCTGTTAGTGTTATACATTTTGCAATTGAATTATAAGAGAGAGTTGCTATATAAAGGCGAATTATTTATTACAAAGTAGTTGGTAGTAAAAATGAATAAAATTTCATTCCGCATGATGATTCCCAATGCCAGGGTTCGTCCTCGCAAACCCCTGGCATCAGGAACATAAAAGTAAATCTTCAACCGCCTCCTGAGTATATCACGCATCCGGAATTTCGGGCTCTACTAATTTAGCCAGCTTTTCCAGCGATTCCTGCCAGCCTAAGTAACACATTTCGGCAGGTATCACAGAAGGAATGCCTTCCTGCAAAATTTTAATTTCCGTACCTACAATAACTTTTCGTAGCCATACAGAGGTGATCATTTCACCAGGCAGGTTAGGATCATCAAATTTATCCGTGTACTTTAAAAACTCGTTCGGTTTTATCTCAAGATATTTTCCGCCAAATGAGTGGCCATTACCAGTAGAGAAATTATGAAACGACATCCTGAAGCTTCCTCCCACGGTAACATTCATATCGTGTACCGTACAAACAAAACCATAAGGAGGTAACCATGATGCCATTGCATTGGCCTGTGTAAATGCACGAAAAACTTTTTCAGGAGATGCTTTAAGAACCCGGTGTAATGAAACGCTATTGTCCGACATAACATCAATTTATTAGTTCCTACTCGTTTGGCTTTTCGGTTCCGCCCGTTTTTTTAGTGGTCGCTGCTCCACTGATTGTAATCATTGTTTGAGCTTCAACTTTGACTTCACAAAAATGAGCGTAAAATTTGAATGAAACAGGGTGGTTATACGGCAATTTAACGGGCTGTTTCCGACACGGTGCAGGGAGTTAGAAATACATTGCTTACTCTTATCTTTAGCACCTCAATAATCAGCAGTTACTATTATGAAAAAATATCTGTTTCATTGGGTCGCCCAACCCGGAAAATCCTCCGTTTTATATTGATCTCCCGGTGAAGGAGGGACAACTGCAAGCCGCTGTTTTAGAAAAATGGGATGCCAACAGGCCACTGAATAGTTTAGATCAATACATCTTCAATATTAAAAAACTAAAGGCCATTGCTTTTGATGCGGGAACGAGAGACGTGGGCATTGCAGAAAGTATTAAAACATTGGATAAGGAATTGACCCAATACGGGATCAAACACTTTTTTGAGATTTATGAAGGCGATCATATTAACCGTGTTGCCGAAAGAATTGAAAAGAAAATGCTGCAATTTTTTTCAGAGAATTTATCGTTTGAGAAGATAACAAAGAAATAGGGCAAATAACCTTTGCCCGCGTTCGTGTCCGTACATAAGTGATACGCCATGTTGCGTCTCACCATAGTTGTTAACTTAAGGTCCCTATATCCCTACACTTAAGTAAAACTTCCAGCGCCTTTTTTTCGCTTTCTATCTACCTCGTATTACATAAATACTATCAGCGAAAAAACAGCACCTCTCGTTGCTCCGCATAATATGCAGCGGAGTTTTTGTCCTTCCACTTCGGGCAAGCAAATAGCTTATAAATTGATCGCAGTCTATGTGCGTTGGCCGGACAAATGGCGGAGCATTCATTTGTCCTTGACCTTTTTGTTACTTTTTGGGGCAAAGCCAAAAAGTAAATAAAGAAAACTTCGCCTCTCTCATCACCGTGATTGAACCACAGATCCCTGCCTGCCGGAGTGGCGGATCGAGATACTTCGACTCTTCGACAAGCTCAGAGCTCAGACACCCGCCACAGCGTAAAGGCGTTAAAAACAAATCCTCTTCAAATAAATGAAGAGGATTGTTGATTGGCCTGTATAA
>CAMLEX010000611.1 GCA_946479055.1 uncultured Bacteroidota bacterium
AGGAAGAACCATTAGCTATATCAACATCTCCAATGAACAATACAGGAACAGATTAATTGAGTTGGATTCCCCTGTGGAAGTAGTGGAAATTCTTGATGAAATATTCAGGGAGCGAAAAAAATCCCCCGATTCACGGGTGTATTTGGAAACGCATAAAATATTCGGGCTTACCCCAACAACTTTTTTAGAATTTGTCATAAAGAATAAGAAAATCTTTCTTGGTCAGAATTTTTGACAGCTAAAATCATTTGCTATCTGTAATACAATCTTGTATTGTTATAGTGTCAATCCAAATAGTGGGAGTTGATATTCGTGTGGCCGGTGGAGATACTTCGACTCTTCGTCAGGCTAAGAGCTCAGTACACCGACCACGTCCTGCTGCTTTATGGGAACACCAACCCAGGCGGAGAATGACAAGCCGGCATTTTTTCAATTTAGAATGTTTAAGTATGGCTGATTATTTTGTTAAACATTTCCAATTTGTCAGCTTTTTAAAGACGGTACAGGCATTGAGCTCATACCGGTATGTTAGAAACAATAAATACAGATGCGCAGCTTTTAGATGCCTATTCGGAAACTATAGGTAATGTTTATACACGGATTGCACCTTCAGTGGTGCATATAAAAAATGTAGGTGATAAAACAGAAAACAGAAGACGGGCGGACAAAAATGAATATATGGGTTCTGGTTTTATCATTTCCTCTGATGGCTATATTATCAGTAATCATCATGTCGTTGATAAAGCCAGGGAACTTTATATAACATTGGATGACGGCAATGTTTTGAAAGCAGAACTAAAGGGAAGCGACGCTTCAACTGATATAGCTGTACTTAAAGTAGATGGCAAAAGCTTCAGATCATTATCATTTGCAGATTCGGATGCCATCAGGCCTGGTCAAATCGCTATAGCTATTGGAAATCCTTATGGCTTGCAGCAAACTGTTACAGCCGGGGTGGTAAGCGCTGTAGGCAGAAGCCTGCGGGCTGGCAATGGAAGGTTGATTGATGATGTGATACAAACAGATGCGGCACTTAATCCCGGTAATTCGGGAGGGCCTCTGCTAAATTCAGGAGGTTATGTCATAGGTGTAAATACAGCCATTATTTCTTCAGCACAGGGAATTTGTTTTGCGGTATCATCCAACCTGGCGGGTTATATAGCCGGGCAAATAATTATGAAAGGAAAAGTAACAAGAGCCCTCATCGGTATTGCCGGCCAGACAGTGCAGTTGAGCAACCGGATGAGAGAGTTTAACAGGATCATTAATAAAACGGGTGTTTTTGTCTTTGAAGTGATGAAGATAAATGCGCTGAACCACCGCAGGATGCAATATGGGGACATCATTGTAAAGTTCAATGACAAACCTGTTGAAACAATAGACGGCTTATTTAAACACCTGACAGAAGAAACGATTGGAATTCCTGTACAGATTGGTTTATTAAGGGAAGGAAAATTAATGACGGAGTTGATTGTTCCTGAGTATTCAGCTAACTGATGATGAAGTATCAGTATGTTTGTCCTGCATCACTTTCATTGGCGAATAGTCTTTCACATTTAATTTATTTCCGGCGCAGCTTATTACAACATATTTCGTTGGTACTCCCTTCTTTTGGAACGCGGACACAAGGCAAGGCGTAGGAAGTACTCCTTATCTTCGATTTCTTATTAATGTTTATTCTACGTTTATAAAACTATGCTAAGTAATAAAAGAAAATCTAAGCAAGTTGAATCATTTGCCTATCAGAATCTTTCTTTAAAGAATATAAAGGGTGAAAAATGGAAGGCAGTGGAGCATTACGAAGATTACTACATGATTTCCAATCATGGGAGAGTAAAGGCACTTGCAAAACATATTGAATTTTCAATACCCGGAAGGCATATCGTTTCGTATTGGCGGGAGGAGAGAATTTTGAAACAAGGCATCGCAAAAAGATGGAACTCTTTATCCAAAGAATATATTTACAGGCTTACTGTAACTTTTTGTGTTGCTCAACGCATGAAAACGTTTGATATAGCCCGTCTTGTATGGCAAATGTTTATAGAAAAGCTTGACTTCAAAAAAGATAATCTTTCTATCATGCAAAAAGATGGTGATGGCAGGAATAATCATTATAAAAACCTGGTCAGCGGCAATCATTCGCAAATGGCTGAATTAGCTTTTAAAAGAGGACGGGGAGTTAAGCTTTCCAATTATTTAAATGCCGGAGTTTTTGCAAGAAGCGCCAAAAGCCGTTCAAAAACGATAACCCAATATAATGTCAAAGGTTATCGTATTAAAACCTATTCAAGTATTAACCAGGCTGAAGAAGAAACCGGCATTCGCCATAGTAATATTTCCAGGGCGGCTAAAGGAAAAAATAAAACAATGGGTGGTTTCATATGGCGGTATGGAAGCGGAAGCAAAAAAATAGATGTTTCATTTTTAGCATTAAAAATAAGCCGCGCCTAAGAATAGGCAGTATTGTTTTAACAAGATACAGGCTGCGGTGCTGTTGTTTTAGTTTTTCCGTTTGGTTGTTGGTGATAGCCGAGGCCAAAAGCCCGGCGCAACACACGGGCGGAAAAACGGCCTAAACTTTATTTGTTTATATCATAGAAATCTGAAGCGGCGGGATGACATGGAATTTTTATTAACGAACTATTGTTTTATCGCCTTGGTGATTACTGTTTGGTCACCTTGCCTCACTTCGATGATGTACATGGCTGCTGCAACCTTTTCCCCAAATTTGAATGTTTGACCCGGAAGACCGTGTTGTAATTCTACAAGTCTGCCCAGCATGTCAAACATCCTGATATCAAGTGCTTGATTGCCGGGGCTTTTCACTGCAACATTGAAGAAGGATTCTGTCGGATTGGGAGACACCGTTACTTCCAACCTGGTGATAGGAACAATTACAGTCACCTGCGCAAAATCTGAATAGAGTGTATCACAGTTGCCGGTCACTCTGCAATAGTAATAAACTGTTCCTTCTTTTGCAGTGGGTGGAGTAAAGGAAGTGTCTGTACCCGCGGGATATAAATTTATTGCGCCTGTTGTTGAAGTTGTCGTGTTGGAATACCATTGATATTTTAAGAGATCACCGGTTGCTGATACCATTAAAGCGGTAGGAGTAGTTCCCTGCGAAACAGTTTGATCAATTAAGGATTGATCTTTAATAACAGGAGTAAAACAACCCAGCACTCCATTTAAATTTACATTTTGTGCATACACAGGTCTGATGCTATCGCTTCCATCACTGTTGCGATAATCTATCCAGGTGATTACTGCGCCTTTTCCGGCAAAAGAAGCAATGGCGGGAAAAGCCTGGTCGTTTTTTGCAGAACCTATGAGTACACCGTTTTCAATCCACTGCGGCATTCCTGTAGTATTTATCCGCTGAACATATATATCGCGATCATTGCCACGGTTATCCTGCCAACTGATAATAGCACCGCCTGCACCATCCGGGGCAATAGTTGACGAGGATTGCCACTTTGCTGCCGTACAAATAGCCACGCCATTTACCGGCCACTCTATAAGGCCATTCTTATTTACCCGCTGTGCATAGATATCGGGAGCATCATCATCAGTGCGAAAATCATCCCAGGTAAATATGGCGCCTCCTGTATTGTCCGAAACCATTTGAGGCGCACGTTGACGGCGTCCCGTTCGGGCAATTTCAATTCCATTTATGTCCCATTCAACCGTTCCGGCAGAACTTATCTTCTGGGCATAAAAATCAACATCGCTGTTTCGCCC
>CAMLEX010000612.1 GCA_946479055.1 uncultured Bacteroidota bacterium
AAATAATTAAAGAAATAAAATATAACACGTTACAGAATCCCCGCGGCTCCAAAGTAATCGATATGACACTCGCAGATGGTAGTCGGGTCTGGCTCAATGCTGGTTCATCCGTTACTTATCCCGTAGCCTTCATCGGCAACGAAAGAAAAGTATCCATCACCGGCGAAGCCTACTTTGAAGTAGCGCATGATAAAGCAAAACCATTCTTTGTAGGTAAAGGAGAACTGCAAGTCCAAGTACTCGGTACAAAATTTAATGTCAACGCATACGACGACGAAAGCGAAATAAAGATTACCTTATTAGAAGGTTCGGTGAAAGTATTGCCCCGTGCTTCAGCTCGGGGAACGGTGATAAAACCAGGAGAACAAGCTGTATTGACTCACGACTCACGACTCACGACTCAGGCCTCCGTTGATCTCGAAGCCGTCATGGCCTGGAAAAACGGCCGCTTCCAATTCAGCAACGCCAGCCTGCAGGAAGTAATGCGCCAGGTAGCCCGTTGGTATGATCTTGAAGTAGTCTACGCCGGCACTCCAACCCTAGAACGCTACCAGGGCAAAGTATCCCGTGAGCTAAGCCTTGCAGAATTAATAAGAGTACTCGAATTAAGCAATGTAAAAATGAAAATAGAAGGAAAAAAAGTGACAGTGATGAAATAGTTCTTTTTTGAACCACATAGGCACAATAGATACATAGAAATACACACATAGTATTGTATTCTATGTGAAACCTATGTTTCCTATCCTTCTATGTGGTAAAAAACCAAAACCCAACCGAAACCAAAAAAGCTCTTACAGCCACCCCAAACAAAAAGGCCAGAAGCAATGGTACTGCTCCCGGCCGGGTTTGGGCTACCTGAAATAAATAAAACTTGTAGGTATCATCATTTCTTAACCCAAACACTGTAAAGGTATGGATTTAACCGCCATGGCTTTTGTAAGCGCAAGTCTCCAAACTTGTGCTCATAAGCCACTAACTGCTCAACTCTTGAGAATTATGAAGATTACTTCTGTTTTAATTCTCGCCGCTGCTCTCCACTGTGCTGCCACTGGTCATGGCCAAAACATTAGCATTAATCAAAAAGGCGCCACACTCGAAACCATCTTTAAAGAAATAGAAAAGCAAAGCGACTATGAATTTTTCTATCGCCTGGCACTGCTGCCGCCGGAAACAAAGCTGGATGTAGACTTAAAAAATGTAAGCGTACCCGAAGCGCTCGACAAAGTATTAAAAGGCCTGCCGCTTACCTACGAAATCATCCGCAAAACAGTAGTGATAAAGTCGAAGATTGCGACACCGACGAAGGAGGTGGAAGCAACCTCTCCGGTGCAACCTGCCTTGATAGATATCCGCGGCCGCATCACCAACACTGACAACGAACCCGTCATCGCCTCAATCATCGTTAAAGGAACACAACAAGGAACCACAAGTAATGCCGATGGTTATTTTGAATTAAAGGGCGTTGATGAAAATGCAACACTAGTTATAACCGGAATTAGTATTGAAGCCCGTGAAATAAAATTAAGTGGTAAAACTGATTTGGCAATCGTTGCTAAGATCAAAGTTACAAGTCTGAATGAAGTAATGATTAATAAAGGCTACTATAATGAAAATAAGGCGTTATCTACATCTAATACCTACACTGTTACAGCAAAAGAAATAGCAAGACAACCGGTTAATAATCCTTTATTGGCTTTGTATAATGTTCCGGGTTTATTTATCACCCAAAGCAAAGGATTGCCAGGTAGTGGTGTGACGGTACGTATCCAAGGACAAAATAGCCTAACAAGAGGCAATGACCCTCTTTATGTAATTGATGGTATTCCTTATACTTCACAATTGTTGCCAAATCTTGGAAACATCCTGGGATCTTCGGATGGAGCTAATGGTAATCCTCTTAGTTATATTAACCCATCCGATATTGAGAGTATTGATATATTAAAGGATGCTGATGCTACAGCTATTTATGGCTCACGTGCAGCTAACGGGGCTATACTTATTACTACCAAAAAGGGGAAAATAGGAAAAACAAAAGTGGATGTCAATGTGCAAAAAGGTTGGGGAAGGGTGACACGCAAATTAGATTTGTTAAATACGCAGCAATACTTAGAAATGCGTCATGAAGCAATTAAGAATGATGGGTTAACCACCTCGTCTATAGATTATGATATTAATGGGGTTTGGGATACTACTCGTTTTACTGATTGGCAGAAAGAGTTAATTGGCGGTACTGCACAATATACAGATGTGCAAACAACTGTATCTGGCGGAAATATTAATACCCAATTTTTAATAGGGGCAGGATATCATAAAGAAACGACAGTTTTCCCCGGCGACTTAGCTGATCAGAAAGGTTCTTTACATTTTAATATAAACAACACTTCAAGTAATCAAAGATTCCGATTGCAGTTATCAGG
The DNA here is from genome assembly GCA_946479055.1 of uncultured Bacteroidota bacterium. The sequence goes on from CAMLEX010000612.1 coordinate 2,418, forward strand.
AAGTTATTTGGTTGATAATAACAGACTAATAAATACAGATTTAACTTCGATTGCAGTTACTTATGCACCCAATGCCCCCTCTTTGTATAATTCAGATGGCAGTCTTAATTGGGCGCCCAATTCTTCTGGAAATACCACTTTGGGGAGTACCGGTAATCCATTATCTTATTTATATGGAAAATATAAAAATAAGACAAGCAATTTAGTCAGTAACGCTCTTGTGAGCTATAACATTTTTCCCGGGTTAGATATAAGAAGCAGTTTTGGCTATACAAACTTACAATCAAATGAAACGAGTATTAGTCCCCTGCTTACAAGGCCCCCGGAAAGTAGACCCACTGCGCAAAGAAGAGCCCAGTATGGAAATAATAATATCAACTCATGGATAATTGAACCACAGCTTGGTTATAAACACGCTTTTGGTGAAGGAAAATTGGAAGCATTGATCGGAATGACTATCCAGCAAAACAACAGTAACGGGCAGCAAATAACGGGTACTGGATATAATAGCGATGTGGTAATGGAGGATATCAGATCGGCTGCTTCTTTATCAGTTGGAAGCACTACTCTTTCTATCTATAAATATAATGCGTTATTCGGCCGCCTGAATTATAACCTGAAGGACAGGTATATAATTAATTTGACAGCACGAAGAGATGGTAGCAGCCGGTTTGGGATAGAAAATCAGTTTCATAATTTTGGTGCAGTTGGACTTGGATGGGTATTTTCTAAAGAAAGTGTAATTCAAAACGCATTACATTTTCTAAGCTTTGGTAAATTAAGAGGCAGTTTTGGTACAACAGGTAGTGACCAAATCGGCGATTATCAATTCTTAAATTTATATAATCCCACTAGTGCAGGTATTGCCTACCAAGGTGCGACTGGATTACAGACCAATGGCATACCCAACCCTTATTTGGAATGGGAAGAAACCAAAAAATTGCAATTCGGATTGGATTTGGGGTTGTTAAATAACAGGATATTATTTACTGCCAATTATGCTGTTAATCGCTCCTCCAACCAACTATTATCTTATGCACTACCGATTATAACCGGAGTTCCGTCCATTACAAGAAATATTCCAGCTACTATACAAAATACAAGCTGGGAATTTTCTTTGAATACAATAAATATTAAAAGCAAGAATCTTAATTGGAGCAGTAATTTAAATCTTACCATACCTAACAATAAGCTGGTTGATTTCCCAAATCTGTCTACTTCAACTTATGCCAATACTTATACCATTGGACAGCCAATTACATCTGTCAGGGTTTATGATTTTTTAAGAGTTGATCCTACAACTGGATTATTTCAGTTTA
>CAMLEX010000613.1 GCA_946479055.1 uncultured Bacteroidota bacterium
GCCACAGTAAAAGGAAAAGAGAAAGGTACATATGTAGGTCCGACTGTCATCGATCATGTAAAGCCTGGTATGTCTGTAGCGACAGAAGAAATTTTCGGTCCTGTTATTTCTATCATGCGTACCAATACAGTGGATGAAGCGTTGGCCATTGAAAATGCAAATCCTTATGGCAACGCTGCATCGGTATTTACACAAAATGGCGGGATGGCCCGTTATATTATTGACAGGGCCAGTGCGGGAATGATTGGTGTGAATGTGGGGGTACCTGTACCAAGAGAACCATTCTCTTTTGGTGGATGGAACGAAAGTAAGTTTGGTGTTGGGGATATTACCGGAAAAAGTTCTATTGCATTCTGGACTAAGTTGAAGAAGAGTACGACTAAATGGAATCCGGAAGCGGGGGTGAATTGGATGTCTTGAACCTTGATTTATGGGATTATAGGATTAGGAGGAAATTGTAAGCTCAAAAAGATCCATAAAATCTTTTAATCTACCCAAATCATGGTTCAGACAAATGGATTAAGAACACGACAATGATTATGATTTTTTATGATTTACGCAGATTAAAATCCATAATCAATCTTAACAATCATAATAATCTGCGTTCCCAATTATATGAGCACAAAAACAATTTCAGAGTCCCAAGAAATCATTCAGGACAATCTTGACTACACCATTTTCTCCTGGAGCAAGCAAAGAGGTATTGCTCCTATCGCTGTCAAATATGGTGAAGGCGTTTATCTCTATGATTATGATGGCAAACGTTATCTTGATTTTTCATCGGGGTTGATGAATGTCAATATCGGCCATGGTAATCAAAGAGTGACAGAAGCAGTAGTAAAACAAATGCAGGAAGTGAGTTATGTAACGCCAAGCTGTGTAACAAAAGTTCGTGGTGAATTGGGAAAGAAATTAGCGGAAATATGCCCCGGTGATCTCAATAAAGCGTTCTTCACTTTGTGTGGCGCTTCTTCTATTGATAACGCAATCAAGCTAGCCAGACTCTATACCGGCCGTCATAAAATATTAACCCGTTATCAATCCTATCATGGTGCATCTTATGGTACTATTTCTGCTAGTGGCGATCCACGTCGCTTGCCTGTGGATGCACAGCAGGCGCCTAATTTTGTTCACTTCGACCTCCCCTATTTGTATCGTTGGGAATACGGCGAAGAAAACTTATTGAAAGAAACAATTGCACAGTTAGAAAGAACTATTGCATATGAAGGCCCCTCCAATATCGCTGCTATCTTATTGGAAGGTGAATCAGGTTCATCCGGTTGTTTAAAATATCCTGTTGGTTATCTGAAACAGGTCAGAGAGATATGTAATAAGCATGGCATTTTATTAATAATGGATGAAGTGATGAGCGGTTTTGGCCGCACCGGTAAATGGTTTGGTTTTGAACATCATGATATCATTCCCGATATGATCGCCATGGCTAAAGGCCTTACTTCCGGTTATTTACCTTTTGGTTGTTTAATGATCTCTGATAAGATCGCTTCAAAATATGATGATGCAATGCTGCCTTTGGGACTCACTTATTCTGCTCATCCCGTTAGTTGCGCTGCTGCTTTGGAAATGCTGAAGATCTATGAAGATGATAATCTGATCGAAAATGCAGCAACAATGGGAAAATATCTTGATACACAAATAGAGAAATTAAAACAAAAACATCCCAGCATTGGCGATTGGAGAAATACAGGGTTATTGGGTTGTATTGAACTGGTAAAAAACAAAACTACTAAAGAGCCGATGGCACCCTTTAATGCCAAACCGGATGAAATGGCTGTGATGAATAAAGTGGCTGCAAAGATCAAAGAACTTGGGATGTATACGTTTGTACGATGGAGCTATATTTTCATTGCACCCCCACTTTGCATTACTAAAGAACAAATTGATGAGGGCTTGGCTATCATCAGTGAAGCGATAAAGATTGCTGATGAAAATGTCTGAACCGGATTAATGAGATGTATGAGATTGATGAGCAAACATAACTCAAATTTTATTTACTTTTTTTTGAACAGCCTTAGCCAAATAATGAATAGATCAATATGTAACAATCTAATATCTTATTCATCCCAATAATCCTATAAATCCCAGTTCAGACAAATGCCAGAAAATAAAAACATACAAAATTCTTCCCTTATCAACGAAGACCTCGCTCCTATCCCATCGGCTAAAAGAAAATGGGGCACCTGGAACTATGCTGCTTTATGGATCAGCATGAGTTTGTGTATTCCTACTTATATGCTGGCAAGTTCATTGATCGGGGGCGGTATGAACTGGTGGCAGGCCATTCTAACTATTTTTTTGGGCAATACAATTGTTTTGATCCCAATGATATTAAACGGACATGCGGGAGCTAAGTATGGAATACCTTTTCCTGTTTTTGCAAGAGCCAGCTTCGGATCAAAAGGCGCCAACATTCCGGCAATGCTAAGAGCTATCGTTGCCTGCGGCTGGTTCGGTATACAAACATGGATCGGCGGCGCTGCTATCTATAATATTTTACGGGCATGGAATCCTCCGCTTCCTGAAATAGATAGCAGTTCTTTATTTCCGCAAGCTATTCCGATGATCTGTTTTTTTCTTTTCTGGTTGCTGAATATGTTTATTATTTATTTAGGAGTTGAAAGCATTAAAAAATTATTGGTCTTCAAAGCGATTTTTTTACCAGTAGCCGCCTTGGCATTATTGTTTTGGGCCATCAGTGCCGCCAATGGTTTAGGGCCCATATTAGAACAACCATCCAAACTTTCCGGTCCAGCTTTCTGGGATTATTTTTTTCCTGCTTTAACGGGGATGGTAGGATTTTGGGCTACACTATCCTTAAATATTCCTGATTTTACGAGATATGCAAAAAGCCAAAAAGCACAGATCAGAGGACAAGCTATCGGATTGCCGTCTTCGATGACATTGTTTGCATTCATCGGTGTTGTAGTTACATCAGCAACCGCTATTGTGTATGGCAGCACTATCTGGGATCCTGTTGCATTGGCAGGAAAGTTTGAAAATAAAATGATGGTAACATTTGCTATGCTGGCTGTTGCGATATCAACATTAGCAACAAATATCGCGGCCAATATTGTAAGCCCTGCCAATGATTTCTCAAATCTCGCACCTAAAAAAATAAATTTCAGAATGGGTGGATATATTACCGGCGTTATCGGCATATTGATATTTCCCTGGAAGTTGATCGCCGATCCTACCGGTTATATTTTTACCTGGCTGATCGCTTATTCAAGCCTGCTTGGGCCTGTTGGAGGTATCCTGATTGCTGATTATTATTTTATCCGCAAACAACAATTGAATATAAATGACCTTTACCGGCATGATGGACAATACGGTTTTACAAATGGTTTTAATTCTAAAGCCGTCATGGCTTTGTTATTAGGTATTCTTCCAAATGTTCCCGGTTTTTTGGTTACTATTAAACTAATTTCTCCGGATTCAGTACCGCTATGGATATCCAACCTTTATCACTATGCATGGTTTGTTGGTTTTTTTGTAAGCGGGATTCTTTATATATTACTGATGAGAAGAACTACGATTTATAAGACTGAAGAAGATTATGAGGATATGCTGACCGGAATGCAAAAAACAGATGTGCTGTTACAGAAATAATTTTTATCCCCCAAAGACTTCCTTCTTTTAAAAGGGTACTGGTTGGTTTTAAACTTTTTGTATGTCACTATTAATCAAAAACGGAAGAATCATAACGGCTGATGCTGA
>CAMLEX010000614.1 GCA_946479055.1 uncultured Bacteroidota bacterium
TCTACACTCTTTCCCTACACGACGCTCTTCCGATCTATATGGCTATTATCCGCTGGAAACACGGGCAACCCATGCCAGTTATGAAGAAGAATATGAAGGCGATTACTATAATGAAAGCGGTAGTGACGCCATGTTGGGTGATGTTATATATGAAAAAGAAATTGAGACGAGATCATTGCCAAAAAGCGGGGCCGGAAGATTACTAAACGTTTCACAGTTTGAAGACAGGCTGCCCGATTTTAAAGGCGTTTATCATATTGTTATCCGTTCTGCAGAAGATTATTGGGTAAAGGACAGCCGGTTTATTTCTTTATCCGACATTGGATTGATCATTAAAGAAGGACAGGACAAAATTTATGTATTTACCAATTCTATTAAAACAGCGTTGCCTGTTGATGGCGTTAATATTTCCATTTATTCATCCAATAATCAATTGCTTGGATCGGCGGCTACCAATAAAGAAGGTGTGGCAGAGATCGCTTATTCCAAAAAAGATTTTGCGGGGTTCAAGCCAGCAATGGTAATTGCTAAAACCGCTGATGATTTTAATTATCTTCCTTTCAACAATACAAGGGTAAATACATCAAGGTTTGAAGTAGGCGGTAAAAGAAATAATCCGTCGGGGTTAGATGCCTTTGTATATGCAGAAAGAGATATTTACCGACCCGGGGAAAAAGTAAATTTTTCTGTTATTATTCGTGACAGGCAATGGAAAACTCCAGGTGATATCCCGCTAAAAATGAAATTCCTGATGCCCAATGGTAAAGAATTGAAATCATTCAGAAAAAATCTGAATGATGAAGGGTCTCTCGAAGGAAGCGTGGATATGGCTAGCTCAGCTATTACCGGCGGATATACATTAGAAGTGTATACATCGAACGATATATTGCTGGCTTCAAAAAATTTCTCCGTTGAAGAATTTGTTCCCGATCGTATCCGGATCAATGCGAAGCTGGATAAAACATCATTGAAGCCGGGAGAATCATCTACTTTGTCTATTTACGCAATGAATTTCTTCGGGCCTCCGGCAGCCAATCGTAATTATGAAACAGAGATACAGGTAAAACAAAAAACATTTTCACCCGAAAAATTCGGTGGATTTGAATTTAGCCTTGCTAACCAGAATAGTTTTTTTGATAAGCAGGTAAAAGAAGGTAAAACTGATGCAGAAGGAAATGCTTCTGAAAAATATGAAGTACCTGCTACCTATGCCAACATGGGGGTTCTGCAAACTAATTTTTATACAACTGTTTTTGATGAAACCGGAAGGCCTGTGAGCCGTGCTACTTCTGTTGATGTATTTACACAGGATGTTTTTTATGGAATTAAGTACGATTGGTTCTTTTATTATCCGCTGAACCAAGCGGTGAAGTTTCAATTGGTCTCTGTAAATAAAGACGGTAACGCCGTTAATTCAACAGCAAGAGTAGAAGTGATCAAACATGAATACAGGACTGTACTCACAAAAAGCGGCAGTTATTTCCGGTATGAGTCACAAAAAGAGGATAAGCTGATGACCGAAAACCAAATCAGTGTAGGAAGCAATACTGTTTATTCTTATATACCTCGTTCGCCGGGTGATTATGAAGTAAGAATTTATCGCCCTGGAGCTAATAGTTATGTAAGCCGGAGTTTTTACAGTTATGGAAGCTGGGGCGGTAATAACAATTCGTTTGAAGTAAATAATGAAGGCAACATTGAAATAGAGTTGGATAAAAAATCTTATCTCAGTGGTGAAAGTTTAAAAGCATTATTTAAAACACCTTTTAATGGTAAGATGCTGATAACAATGGAAACGGATCATGTCGTGTCCTACCGATATGTGGATGTAAGTAATCGTAATGCCAACGTTGATCTCAAACTATCCGGTGATCATGTACCCAATGTATATATTACAGCTACCCTGATAAAGCCGCATGAAGTTTCTGATATTCCATTAACAGTGGCGCATGGTTTTCAAAATGTAACAGTAGAGGAGAAAAGCCGGAAGATTCCAATTGAGATAAGAGCTGAAAAATCAGTTCGCTCAAAAACACATCAGAAAGTAAAAGTAAAAGCCGCTCCAGGTAGTTATGTTACGTTATCAGCGGTTGATAATGGGGTATTGCAGGTGACTAATTTTAAGACGCCTGACCCTTACGATTATTTTTACCAGAAAAGAGCCTTGCAGGTAATGGCTTATGATCTTTATCCATTATTATTTGCTGAAGTAAGAGCCAAATTGAGCAGCACGGGTGGCGATGGTGAATTGAGCATGGATAAAAGGGTAAATCCTATGCCGGCAAAAAGAATAAAAGTAGTAAGCTACTGGAGCGGTATAAAAAAAGCCAACGGAAGCGGAGAAGCAGAATTTGAATTTGATGTGCCGCAATTTAGTGGCGAGATCCGCCTGATGGCTGTTTCTTATAAAGGACAAAATTTTGGAGCTGCTGATAATACGATAACGGTAGCAGACCCAATAGTTGTCAGTACCGCATTGCCAAGATTTTTAAGCCCTGGTGATACAGTGAATGTACCCGTAACGTTGAGCAACACAACCGACAAAACAACAAATGTTACTGCCAGCATTAGTACGGATGGTTCAGTAAAAGTAATTGGTGGAAATAGTCAGACTGTATCATTAAATGCAAAGAGTGAAGGCCGGGCCATATTTAGCGTGGTTGCTAATACTACTATTGGAATCGGGAATGTAAAAATTATGGTGAATGGTTTGGGTGAAAAATTCGAAGACGCTACAGAAATTTCAGTTCGACCGCCATCAACTTTACAAAAAGTAACAGGGAGTGGTTCTATAGTTGGCGGTAGTTCGCAAAAGATAAATATTGGCTTAAGTGATTTCATGCCGGGCAGCACTGATTACAATTTAGTGGTGAGTCGTTCACCCGCCTTGGAGTTAGGAGAACAACTCAGGTATTTAGTGCAATATCCTTACGGATGTACGGAGCAAACGGTTTCGGCAGCATTTCCTCAATTGTATTACGGAGATATGGCTGACCTGATGCAGTTGAATAAGCAAAATAAAACCAATGCCAATACAAATATTCTTGAAGCTATCCGGAAAATAAAAATGCGGCAATTGTATAATGGAGCATTGACATTATGGGATGGTGAAGGCAGAGAAGATTGGTGGACGACGATTTATGCTGCGCATTTTTTATTGGAAGCAAAAAAAGCTGGGTTTGATGTTGACAACAGTTTATTAGAAACGATGTTAAGTTATATCAGTAATCGCTTAAAGAATAAAGAAACGATCGCTTATTATTACAACAGGACCCAGAATAAAAAAATTGCACCGAAAGAAGTGGCTTATGGTTTATATGTTTTGTCGCTGGCGGGCCGTAGTAATGTGCCCGCAATGAATTATTACAAAGCAAAGCCTGCAATACTGGCGTTGGACAGCCGTTATTTATTATCAGCAGCGTACGCAACAGCAGGTGATAAGAAATCATTTACTGCGATGTTGCCTTCAGCTTTTTCAGGTGAAGAATCAGTTCCTCAAACCGGGGGGAGTTATTATTCTAATGTACGGGATGAAGCCATTGCTTTGAATACACTGATTGATGTTGATCCGGGGAATAAACAAGTAGATGTAATGGCAAGACATGTGAGCCAGAAATTAAAAAGCCGGACCTGGCTGAACACACAGGAAAGAGCATTTGCTTTTTTGGCTTTAGGCAAATTGGCTAGATCAGCTAACAATTCTACTGCAACTGCTGAAATACGGATAGATGGTA
>CAMLEX010000615.1 GCA_946479055.1 uncultured Bacteroidota bacterium
TATAAAAACATTCCAATTAAATTCGATTCTACGATCTAAAAAACCTCAAACTCGTCATTGCGAGGAACGAAGCAAAAACCTCAAACAATAAACCTTATTCAACCTTCATTCGCTTCTTCAACTCCTCATACCTTGGATCATTTTTTATTTCACGATAGGCAGGATATTCAATGAAATAACTTACAGGCCCCATTCTTTTGTCAATAGTTTGATTGAGATAATAAAATGTTTTATCGTAGTTGCCAAGACCAAACCATGCAGCTGCAAGATCCGCATCAAGCACGGCACCGGGTTCTTCCACCTGACGTTGTTCCATTTTACGAATCACTTCCATTGCTTTTTCTTTCATGCCGAGTTTGCCATAGGCAAAGCCTGCACCCATCCATCCTTTCAGCGGATGATTGGTAAGCCGTTGTACTTCTTCAAAAAATACTAATGCACCTTGCCAATCACCTTTCATGCCGGTAGCCCAGCCTTTCATTTCAATAGCTATGCGCATCTTAGGATCCATTTCCAGTAATTTATCGGCCTGTTGTATTGCATCATCAAATCGTTCAGCAAAAATATACATGTTGCCCAGCGACTGTGTAATAACGGGGGAAAGAGGATCCATCCGTTCCGCTTTTTCAAGTGTTTGCACGGCTTTCTCTATTTGCCCCATCACTATGTAATAAAAGCCAAGCAATTCATAAGCTTCGACAGCGCCTGGATTTACACGGATTGCTTTTTGCAAATAATCATAAGCTTCTTTCCATTTCCATTCATAAAACAAATAAGCGCTGGCCTTGGCGATATGGCTTTCCGCAATCGTACTATCCAGTTCCAATGCTTTGTCAGCATAGCGGTGCACAATTTCAAATGCTTTAGTAGGTAATATCTGCCCGGTTGATCCGAGATAGCTATATGCCGCAGCCGACATAGCATAAGCTTGCGCATAGGTTGGTTCTATCGCAATAGCTTGTTCAAAACATTCAATCGCCTTCCGGCAATCTGCCGGTGTCAGCTTATTCCAGAAATGAAGCCCTTTTAAAAAATAAGTATAGGCTGTTACATTAGTTGTAGGAGCTTTTACTAAATGTTCTTCTTTTTGTTTTGGTGACAGATTTTCTCTCAGCCTATTGGCAATAATAGCGCTGATCTCATCCTGTACTTCAAAAATATCCGTCAGGTCGCGGTCATAGTTTTCACTCCAGATATGATAACCATCGGCGGCGTTGATCAACTGTGCAGTGATGCGTACACGATTGCCTGCTTTACGAACACTTCCTTCCAGTACTTTGTCTACATTCAGTTGAATAGCGATATCCCGGATATCATGATTTTTCCCTTTAAATGCAAAAGCAGATGTTCGTGAGGTAACCTGCAACCCATCTACACGGGTAAGAGCATTTAATAATTCTTCGGTAATGCCATCGCTGAAATATTCATTTTCCGGATCGGCACTCATGTTCACAAAGGGCAGAACAGCCAGCCGGTTATTAGTTTGTTTTGTTTTTCCTCTCAGCTCATCACGACCGGGAACAGCAATACCATTGTTGGTAATAGCAAACACCCGGACAGGTTGCTTTACATTCTTCAATTCAAAATATCCCATCTCACGGCTGCTGAATGCGGATTGATTTTTTATTTCATCATGTACTTTTTCTGAAATAAAAATACCACCGGGCACAGCAAGCGATTCAATACGGGAAGCCAGGTTGACGCCATCACCATAGATGGCATCTTCTTCAATGATCACATCGCCGGTATGTATACCCATACGCAATTCCACTTTTGGCTCCTGTTGCAACTGCTGCTGTATATTGATAGCACAGCCTACGCTATCAATTGCACTATTAAAAATACTAAGTGAGCCATCGCCATAATATTGTAATATTTTTCCGTTGTATTGGCTGACAGTTGACTCCAGCACTTCTTTCAGGCGCCGGCGTTTATTGCGGGCCAGTTGTTCATTTTCCTGCATCAGGGCTGTATATCCCGTCATGTCAGCAAATAATATAGCAGCGAGTTGTCGCATATTGAGAATGCAAATTACTGAAATGCGAAGCAATAGCAGCAGGAAGACTAATTAACATTTTGAGGCGCTGAAAAAGTCCGAAGGACTTTAATGATAATAGCCGTCCCGCTGCAAGCGGGATGGAAACAAGAAGCCTGAATGCAGAGCAAATAGTTGCGCATATTTTTAATTAAGTAACAAAAATTGTTTTTTGAAAAGTTATAAATATTTTTCGATGAATCACATTCAACCCTTTCAGGGTTAATGCCATGCCAATTTACTGCAATCCCCTGATTGCATCAGGGGCTATTCATATTAAAGCCCTTCGGGTTTTTATACTCATGTAAATTGGCACAGAATCTCAAAATATTAATTAGTCAGTTGGAAGAAGTTGGGTGAACAATAAAAACGAAAAATCAGATCACGGATGACATAGATTCGAAACCTGTCCGACTGAGTCATTCAGGCGTGCGTTTGATCATCCGTGTTCCATCTCTAGTCACAAAAAAATCCCTGCATGTTTCCATGAACAGGGATTTTTTTTGGATATGCCCGTTTATTGTCCAATAAGACTTCTGAAACGTTCTATGTTTTGCATGCTTTCAAATTTGATGGGTACATCTCTTGACAAACCTGATTTTTTTATCCTTGCCATACCTTCAATCCGTACAAGGACTTCTTTCTTTTTTAAAAGATCCCGTTGGTTTTTGACTGCGCCGATCATATCCAGTTTGATAATAGCCGGCACGATGAACTCAGATCTTTTCTTTACCTGTACTTTTTCTCCCAGGCCGAAACGGCCAAGATATACATTATCGATATATACATCACCACGGGCTTCGGCTACCTGTACGCCAAAATTGTTGGGATTGTAATAGATAAGATCGATACCCGCTGTTGATTGCAGTAAACCTAATTCAATCAATTTTACTTCACGGATATCGCGGTACTCCGGCTCTTTTACATTGGAGCTGCCGCAAGAGGATAATACGATGAAACCAATTAAAAGTGTAGAGATCAATGTTTTCATATTGTATTGTTTTAAAAATTTATTGAATGGAAATATTGACTGGCTTTTGTATAAAAGGATTAGGCCAGATTCCGTTAAACTATTGTCAAGATGGATTTTTAACGGGTTTTTATAGCCATACTTTGAAAACAAAAAGCCGGTTGTTTTAATAACCAGCTTTAAAATATGGAGTGATGCCCCCAGGAGAGGGCTCAATTACGAATGATTGCTCTATTTCAGGTAGCTTACTAATCACTGACAAATCACCCTTTTATCTAATGTAATGCAGTTGCACTAGCAGGCATTAATGCAAATCCCAATTGCTGGTGCATTGATAAAAAATCAAAATTGTTCCAGCCTTCCGTGATTTTTCCATCCATTATTTTAATGGTTGTTTGGCCAGTAAAATTTACGGCTTGCCCACTAGCTTTATGCGTCGCACTTACATTGCAACGGGACGATTCATATCCTCCTTCTGAGACGACGTCTTCAACATCAACATGTACGTTTGCAAAATCATTGAGGAAACTGTGATAAAAAGCCTTGAAGCCTGGAGGACCAGGTGCACTCAGGCCTTCGATACCGTGCACTACTGCTTCGGGAGCAAGAAGTTCATCAATTGAATTTTCCATTCCCTGGTTCCAGACTTCTGCGAACCAGCGGTAAGTCAATGTGGATTCTTTTTGCGGCATAACAAAATGTTTAATGGTTA
>CAMLEX010000616.1 GCA_946479055.1 uncultured Bacteroidota bacterium
CTTGGAAATACTGGTGAAAAATTATCAGCAATTGGTTTGGGTTGCATGGGAATGAGTTTTGCCTATGGACCACGCAACGATGAAGAATCCATTGCAACATTGAACAAGGCACTTGAGCTGGGTATCAATTTTTGGGATACCGCAGATATGTATGGCTTTGGTCATAATGAAGAACTCATTTCAAAAGTATTGGTACCAAACCGTGATAAAATATTTATCGCAACAAAATTCGGATTCCGGCAAACAGAAGGAAGCACATCCAATTTTGCCGGAACATCAGCAACTTATTTTGATGGCTCTCCTGCTTACCTAAAGCAAGCTGTAGAAAAAAGTTTGAAACGGTTAGGAATAGATACCATTGATCTTTATTATGCTCATCGCATAGATCCAAATGTACCCGTAGAAGAAATGGTAGGAGCGATGGCGGAATTAGTGAAAGAAGGGAAGGTAAAATATCTTGGTTTGTCAGAAGCATCACCGGCGTCTATCCGTAAAGCTCATGCTGTGCATCCTATCACTGCTTTGCAAAGCGAATACTCCTTGCTCACCCGTGATCCTGAAGGAGAAATATTAGATACAGTTCGTGAATTGGGAATTACATTCGTTCCATACAGTCCGTTGGCGAGAGGATTAGTTACCGCAACAGTAAGTGGTAAAGAACAATTAGCAGCTGATGATTTTCGCAGAACACTTCCCCGCTTTGATGAAGGGCATTGGAACAATAATCAACAGTTGATAGAAGACTTTGCTGCATTGGCTAAAGAAAAAAATAGCACACCCGCTCAATTAGCATTGGCATGGGTGCTTGCACAGGGTAATGATATAATTCCAATCCCTGGCACTAAGAAAAGAAAATACCTTGAAGAAAATGCAGCCGCAGTTGATGTAATACTTACTCAAGAGGATCTGAATAATATAGAAAGCTTAATTTCAAAATATCCTGATATTGGGCAGCGGTATAGTGATGGGGCGTTGAAGCTGGTGAATAATTGATGCTTATACTGATGGGTCTTTAGTTAATGTTACGCTGAGGCTGGGTGTTTTTCACCAACCGCATTGCTATAGAACTTATAAGTATTAATAAAGGGTTCTTAAAATTTTGCAGCTTGCTAATAGTCCGGTTGCTGATGAAAACACCAGCAACGGCGTAAATTACAAGCTATTGCCTGTGTTGTAGCAACCTGATGTTACCAGCATTTTCAGATAACCTGTTAGTTTTAGAATAATTTTTCCATTAATGCACTTTTTGTATTTTCTCAATTACGTTTTTGTGCAAAAAGCCAGTCTATTAAACCTGGTGTATGTTCAACCCTTTTCCAAATGTCATGATATGCGTCTGCAAACTCTGTGTACCGCGGATGTCCCCCTGCTTTTTTTATCGCCTCAATCATATCCCGTGAACCTCTTACCATCACGTTTCTATCTCTCCGTCCGTGAAAAGCCCATAAGGGTACATCAATAATGTTTTTGGCAAGGTCAGGATTTCCTTCGCCGGCCATCGGGATGGCAGCCGCAAACATATCTGGATGGGCGCAGATAAAATGCCATGTTCCATATCCACCGAAAGAATGTCCCGTAACATAAAGCCTTTTTTCATCTATTGAAAACTCTTTTTGCAATGCAGCTATAGTTTCAAAAACAATAGAGTCTTCAGCCGGAAGACCCGGTATGTTACCCCAGCTCTTACCGGGTGGGCATTCCGGTACAAATAGAAATGCCGGATATCTTTTTCTATTCTCTTCCCTGGAAAGTAGTTGTGCAGTACCTGACCCTTCAATCTGTTTGAAATTTTCAGTTCCATATTCCGCTGCTAAGCACACAACCATTGGATACTTTTTTTGTGGATTGTAATTGAGCGGCTTCATAAATCGATACCGCAAAGTGTAACTCTTGCTGTTTGTATACGTTCTCGCTTCAAATGGCTTGGCTAACTCCAGGGCTTTTTTATTATATGCCAATGTCCAGCGTTTATTATATGCCAATTTCCAATGGGCTTCCTGACCCATCACAAATGCCAAAGCTATAATCAATCCAAGAGTCAGTATTCCTGATACGCCTAATAAAACTTGTAAAGATATTCGCGGGTCTGTGTTCACGTTTGCTGCCCTTAGCTGCCGCCTCTCGCTTGAAAAATTTATGGTAAACATTATCATAGTTAGGTTTGCAGCAAGCATGGCCCATATCTGTATTTTTTGAATCAGGCCCTGGAGTTCAATGTTGCTTGATGTTATACCAAAAACGATTGTTGTAAGAAACACCAGGTAAAAAATAAGCATGAGAATGCCTGCTGCCTTTAGCCAAAATCTTTTTCCTGCATCTGAAAAGACTAGACTTATCCCGTATAAAATATTTGCACCTAAAGAAATGTAATACACGGGAATATTGTAGGATCGAAAAGATCCATACACGATAACATAGTAAACAATAACTAGATAAATAAGACTAATTATGATGGAAAATAGAAAAGTAAAAAATGTAAACCAATAGCGACTCCAATAGTAATATTTAAGCAGAAAAACTGTTGCGATGATAAATACGAGGTTGGAGACAAAAAACCAGTGAATAAATGAGTCCAACAGATAAATTTCGGAGTTGAGTTGGAAAAAGATTATCCCTTGAAATAAGGCAGCAGCAATGGCAAGAGTTAAAAACAGATTTCCATAAAAGTAGAAGTCTCGATTCATGTTACTATTTCAATGGGGAATATTGCTGGTAACGATTGTACTTCCGCTAAAATACGCTACTTCCAATAGCAAACAATTTTTCCATCTTTCTCTTTACGCCCGGGTTGATATTTAAAATTTTGCAGCTTGCTAATAGTCCGGTTGCTGGCGGAAAATGCCAGCAACGGTGTATATGCTATTTTGAAAAATAAATTTACTTTCAAAATAGCATCACTTCTCAGGCGAGTCTCGGCCAGCATGCTCTTACTGATGAAAATAGTAGTTGGCCGGACTCGCCGTTATGTAAAAAATATATATCCAACGACGAGTCCACTCTACAAACAAAGCCACGCAGTGAGACTCGTCTGAGAAATGTACCAACAAGGGCAGTAAAAAATGATGACAGCTTTTTGATAATATTAATTTGACTTATACTTTTTATTCATTAAGATTTAATAAAAGCTAAAAGATCCGCATTTATTGTTGCAGCTTCTGTGGTTGGCATTCCATGAGGAAAGCCTGGGTATGAAATAAGTTTTCCATTTTTTAAAAGCTTTACAGCCTTTGCTCCGGTAAGCGGAAATGGAACTATTTGATCATCCTCGCCATGCAACACAAGAACAGGCACATCCACACTTTTCAGGTCTTCTGTAAAATCTGTTTCTGAAAAAGCCTTGATACAATCGTAATGAGCTTTTATTGCACCCATCATTCCCTGGCGCCACCAATTATCCCTGATTCCTTGCGACACTTTTGCTCCTTCACGATTGTATCCATAAAAGGGAAGGGTAAAATCCTGGAAAAATTGTGGTCGTTGTGTTGCGGTACCCACACGTATTTCATCAAATACAGACATAGGAATACCTTCCGGATTATTTTTTGTTTGTGCCATTATTGGCGTAACCGCACTTATAAGTACAGCTTTAGCTACGCGGCCTTCGCCATGTTTTGCTACATAGCGAATAACTTCACCGCCACCGGTTGAGTGACCCACGTGTACAGCATTTTTTAAATCAAGCGCTTGTGTAAGCTCCGCAACATCTGCTGCAT